>JAGQRL010000357.1 GCA_020425485.1 Rhodospirillaceae bacterium | reverse complement strand
CCGAAATAGGCCATGCGCCGCCACACCACGAAGCAGCCCAGCGGCCCGGCGGCCAGCGCCACGCCGATGCCGGCGATCAGCGCCCGGGTGAAGAAGTCATCCAGCATCGCCGCACCTCTGCGCTTCGCCTGTCGCCGTCGCCGTCGCTGTCTCTGCCCCCGTCCCTGCCTCTGTCCCGGCCCCGACCGATGGCCGGTGCCCCGGTGCGGTGTCCCCGGCGGGATCGCGAACCGGATCGTGCTGGTGGCGGTAGAAGGCCAACGCATCGGCGGTGCGGCGGCCAAACAGGCGCAGGAAGCCCTGGTGGTCGGCCACCATGCGCGGCGGCCCGCTGCAGCACACATGGCCGCTGCCGTTGACGCACACCACCTGGTCGGTCTGCGCCATCACCATGTGGAGATCGTGGGAGATCAGCAGCACCCCGCAGTCCAGCCGGTCGCGCATGCTGCGGATGATCTCGTAGAGGTCGACCTCGCCGGACACGTCCAGCCCCTGGGTGGGCTCGTCCAGCACCAGCAGATCGGGCCGGCGCAGCAGCGCACGCGCCATCAGCACCCGGCGCAGCTCGCCGCCGGACAGGGTGTGCACCTGGCTGTCGGCACACTGGGCGACGCCCAGCAGGCCGAGGGTTTCCTCTATCTCGCCGGCGGGAAAGCGCGCCGTCAGCTCCATCAGGTGGCGGACCTTGAGCGGCAGCGTGCGGTCCACCGACAGGAGCTGCGGCACATAGCCGGTGGTCAGCCCCGGGGTGCGGTGGACGGTGCCGACGGTGGGTTCTTCGATGCCCAGCAGGGCGCGGGCGGTGGTGGTCTTGCCGGCGCCGTTGGGGCCGATCACCGAAACGATCTCGCCGCGCTGGATCACCAGATCGATCTCGCGGATCAGCCAGCGGCCCGCCCGGCGGATGCCCACACCCTCCAGCCGTGCCAGCACCGGCCGGTCCGGCAGTACCGGTGCGATGGGGCCGTGGGTATGAGTCGCCGGGTCATGCATGGTGGTTGCCGGGGGGATGCGGGCGGTTGGGGTGCGGCCGTGTTGTCGCTGGTAATGTTATATGATAACACCTCATCGAAACAGTATGCCACCGATCGCCCGTGGTTTGGAGATCTGCAATGCCCCGCTTTTCCCTGATCGCATCTAGCCTGCTTCTGGCGGGTACCGGCATCCAGCCCGCAGCCGCCCAGGAGCCGCCCCGCGTGATCGCCAGCATCGCGCCGGTGTGGGCGCTGGTGGCCGGCGTCACCGAGGGGGTGACGGAGCCGGTGCTGCTGATGGACCCGACCATCTCTCCGCACGACTACTCCCTGCGCCCTTCGGAGGGCCAGGCGTTGCAGGATGCCGACGTGGTGTTCTGGGTGGGCCCGCAGATCGAACAGGTGCTGCCCGATGCGCTGGATGCGCTGGCCGGCGATGCACATGTGGTGCGGCTGTCCCTGGTGCCCGGGGTAACCGCCCTGCCGGTGCGCGAAGGCGGCGCCTACGAGCCGCATGTCCACAGCCACCACGACCACGGCGACGACATGCACGACGAGCACGAGCACGCCGACCACGACGAGGACGAAGACGACGATCACCACGTGCATGAGCACGATGACGACGACCACGATCACGACGTGCATGAGCACGACGACGAGGACGACGACCACGACGGGCACGAGCACGACGACGACCACGACGGGCACGAGCATGAACACGAGGACGACGACCACCATGACGGCTCGGTCGACATGCACATGTGGCTCGACCCGGTGAACGCTATCGTCTGGACCGACGCCATCGCCACCACGCTGGCGGAGGTGGACCCCGCCCATGCCGATGCCTACCGCGCCAATGCCGGCGCCCAGATGGCCGACCTGGAAGCCTTAAGCGGCGAGCTGGACACCCTGCTGGCGCCGGTGCGCGACCGCCCCTTCCTGGTGTTCCACGATGCCTACCAGTACTTCGAGGCGCGCTTCGGTTTGGCCGGGGTGGGCTCCATCACCATTCACCCCGACCTGCCGCTGAGCCCCGAACGCATCTACGAAGTGCGCGAGCGGCTGGTGGCGACGGGGGCCGTGTGCGTGTTCGCCGAACCCCAGTTCGACCAGCACCGGGTGGCCGTGGTGACGGAGGATACCGGGGCTGAGATCGGTGTGCTGGATCCCATCGGCGGCACAGTGGAAGGCCCCCGCACCTACCAGGGCATCCTGCTCACCCTGGCGCACAGCCTGGTGGACTGCCTGGGCAGGGAGTAGCGCGCAGAGAGCCGCAGGATCGAATTTGAACTCCGGCGTCGCTACTCAATCCATCCCATAAGTACAACACAGGCGGCGGCGAGCTCACTGGCGCGGCTGCCTTGGATGGCGGGAGCAGTTGAAGCCTGGTCTACGCAGGAAACCAACGCTTCAGACAGCTGCCGAAGACCGTCCATTCCAATGGTTCGCCATTGAGACTCGTCAACCACGGCTGCAACCCAGTCGGACGCAGTGGCCAGACGGTTGCTCGCGGACGCCTGACGCCATTGCGCGACAGTTGAGTGATGAAGGGTACCGCCAGAGTACCATTGGGCCGACGCGGGTGCAGCGAATGCTAGAACTAGTGCTGCAACTCCAAGCGCAACCAGCTTTCTCATGACTAGCCTCCCGCAGGTCTGGGCCGACACTGTGCAGGTATAGCCTGGAAATAGTACAAACAGAACTGTGCTAGCAAATTTTAGCCAGGGCCACCCAACTTCAAACCGCAATGGTTGCCGAAAGGACTGTCTCAGGGAGAGGATGAAATCAGAGAATCGGCTGGCGACCCCGGCAGGACTCGAACCTGCGACCATCGGCTTAGAAGGCCGGTGCTCTATCCGACTGAGCTACGGGGCCGTTGGGCCCGCGGGCCGGGGGCGTGCCCCCTAGCTCGGCCGCGGGCGGAAATTGTCGGAGTAGCTGCGCGGCGTCACCCGCCGCTCGTGCTCGCGCTGCACGGTGAAGTCGATGCCCTTGCGCTTGGCATAGGCCACCGCCTCCTCCTCGGACGCGAAGCGCAGGCGCACCTGGTTCAGCGTGTCGCCGCTGGACACCCAGCCCATCAGCGGCTCCGGCCGGCGCGGTGTCTCCAGCTCGTATTCGAGCAGCCAGTGGCGCAGGTTGCCGCGCCCGGACTGCATGGTGTTCCTCGATGGCCGGTAGATCCGTGCCCGCATCGCCGCCTCCGCCTTTCCCGTCCGCGTCCGCGCTCACCCGATATGGTCGGGGCGACTGGATTCGAACCAGCGACTTCCAGTACCCAAAACTGGCGCGCTACCAGGCTGCGCTACGCCCCGCTCGGCCCACTGGTACGGGATTTGGGGTGGGTCATCAACGCATTCCACATCTGGGCAGGCCGTCGCCCCAGGGCTGCGTGCCGATCAGCCCTCGCCGCGCGCCAGAATGTCGGCAAAACGCAGGCGGCGGCGCCGGCCCATCTGGCGGGTCAGCAGGTTGCGCGCCTCCACAAGCTGGGCCATGCGGGCGCCCGACGGGGCCGCCCCGGTGTCCGGGTGATAGACCAGCGCCAGGGCGCGGAAGCGCCGGCCCAGTGCCTCGCCGTCCAGCTCCATGCCATCGTGCCAGCCCAGCACATAGAGCGCCTCCGCCGCGGTGCGCACACCGTCCGCCAGCGGCTGGAAGGCCAGCGTTTCCAGGGCGGCGCGCAGCCCGGCCAGGTCCGGCGCCGGATCGGCCGTGGGTTGGGGTGCGCGTTCGGGCTGCGGCGGCACCGGGGCCGCCTCGGCGGGCCTGAAGGCATTGGCCGGGCGTGGCCTTTGCGGTGGCGTTCGCGCACTGCCGCCAGGCCCAAGACCCACACCATCACCGTCGCGCCCGAGTCGGTCGAACAGGTCGCTCTGGGCCGCAGAATCGCTGTGTTTCCGGGTGGCGCGTTGCATGGTGCCACATTATGTGCAAGTGATGGGCGACTGTCACCCGATCTGGTGTGGCGGGCGCCCGGCGCTCAGCAGCCGTATGGGCGTGGGCACGGGCCGATGAAGTGGTCCGGCGCCAGGGTTCGTCAGCGGATGATCCCACCCTCAACAGCAGCCGCTTGCGGAACGGGTCAGGCCAATGCCCCTGAGCAAATCCATCGTCCCTGCGTCCATCGCAGACTACCTGGACAGCGTCGCCCAGCCGGAGCCCGACGCGCTGGCCGAGCTGCGCGTGGCCACGGCAGAACACCCGCTGGCCAACTATCAGCTCGATCCGCAGGGCGCCCAGGTGCTGCGGCTGCTGACCGAGCTGATCGGCGCCCGGCGCATCCTGGAGGTGGGCACCTTCACCGGCTACAGCGCCCTGGCGATGGCGCTGGCCATGGGGCTGGATGGCCAGGTGGTCACCATCGACATTGATTCGTCGTATCAGGATATCGCCACAACCCATTGGAAAAACGCGGGCGTGGCGACGCAGATCACCACCATGACCGGGCCGGCCAGCGACCTGCTGGACGACCTGATCCTGGAGAAGGGCGAGGCCGGCGGCTTCGACCTGGTGTTCATCGATGCCGACAAGGAAGGCTATGCCGCCTATTACGAGCAGGCCCTGGTGCTGGTGCGGCCGGGCGGCGTGATCGCCTTCGACAACGTGCTGTGGCGCGGCCGCGTCGCCGATCCGTCGGATACCGGCGCCCGCACCGAAGCATTGCGCCGCCTCAACGCGCTGCTGCGCGACGATGAGCGCGTGACCGCCGTGCTGCTGCCGGTGGGCGACGGGCTGACGGTGGCGCGCAAGCGGGTGTAGGGCCGCCCTGCCCCTCCCTGCGTCCTCAGCCCTTATTCTTCCTCGGCGTTCTCCAGGATCACCCGGTCGCCGACACCGATGCCGAGCAGTGCGGTGAGCCCGCCATTCACCTCCAGCACCGCCGCCACCGGGCCTTCCGACCGCCGCGGCGTATCGGTCTGCGGTTCGGCGCGCTGCACCACATTGGCGATGGTGCCGTCGCCGCGGATGAAGATCATGTCCAGCGGGATCAGGGTGTTGCGCATCCAGAAGGAGCGCGGCCCTTCCTGGGGAAAGATGAACAGCATGCCGGCGTCCTGCGGCATGTCCTCCACGAACATCAGCCCGTAGGTCTGCTGGCCGCGGGTCAGCGCCAGTTCCACATCGAAGGTGAAGCTGCCGCCGTGCTGGGTTTCGATGGTCACCTGGCCGGTTTCGAATTCCGGCCGCGGCTGCTGGGCCGGCGCCTGGGCGGGCTGCCACAGCGCGGCACCCGCGAGGGCGAGAAGGGCAAGCAGGTGGCGGACCATTCGTGTCTCCTGTCGGGCGAACTGCGCAACACGCATCGGGTGCCGTGGAACTATGGCTGCATGACGACATCGATAACGCGGCAAATCTCATCGCGCACCGGCCCCGGCCGCGGCGGGTCGGCAATGGTGGAAAACCAGTGCTCCGGCGGGTTGCGGCCGCGGGCGCGCTGCCAGGTAAGCCCGCGCAGCACCGCCTGGGCGTCCGGCGTCGCCGGCACCGCCGGATCGATGCCGTTGAGCGTCGCCCACACGCCGGCCCAGCAGCGCCCCACGGACCACGGGTTGTAGCCGCCACCGCCCAGAACCAGCAAGCGCGGCGCCAGCCCCATCATCGCCGCCACCACCCGCCACAGCGCGCCGTTGGAGAGCGCCAAGCGGCTCAGCGGATCGTCGTCCAGCGCGTCGGCGCCGCATTGCACCACAATGGCTTGCGGGCGAAAGCTGCAGGCCAGCGGCACCAGGGCCTGGCTGCGGATCAGATCCATCTCGCTGTCGTTGAGGCCGGCCGGCACCGGCAGGTTGCGCGCCTGCCCGCCCGCCCGATCCTCCACCGGGCCGGTGCGCGGCCAGCGCGCGCCTTCGTGCACTGAAACGGTGAACACGCGGTCGTCGTCGGCGAAGGCATCCTGCACGCCGTCGCCGTGGTGGGCATCCACATCGACATAGAAAACCCGGCTAAGCCCTTGGCGCAGCAGGGCGAGGATGGCCAGCACCGGGTCGTTCAGGTAGCAGAAGCCGCTCGCCCTATCCGGCCGGCCATGGTGGGTGCCGCCGGCCGGGCTGTAGACGATACCGCCGCCGCGCAGCAGGCCGGCCGCCATCAGGCAGGCGCCGGATGCGGTGGCAGGCCGGCTGAAGATTTCCGGGAAGATCGGGTTGTCGAGCCCGCCCAGGTTGAAGCGCGCGCGGCGTTCCGGCTCCAGGTCCTGCTTCGCCTCGGCCTCGATCAGGGCGGCCACGTAGTCCGGCGCATGGAACTGGGTGAGCTGGCAGGGCAGTGCCGCCACGCTTTCCCGGTACTGGCCGGCCGGCAGCCAGCCCATGGCGCGGGCGAGGTCCATCGCGGTGGACACCCGTGGGATCGACAGCGGGTGCTGCACCCCGTAGCGGGAGGCCCGATAGATCTCGTTGCCGATGAACAGGGGCTGCGCCAAGCCGGTTTGCCGTTCGGCCCCGGCGGCGGCTCCCCGAAGCGGGATGTCCATGCCCTGCAATCTGGGCATGCCGGCAGCGTTGACCAGCCCGCCGGGCGGCCGATTGACACCGCCGGGTCCCGTCATCATTCTGCAACCAACCAACTGGGGTGCCCTTCGGGGCTGAGAGGCGGCGCATCGCCAACCCATTGAACCTGATCCGGGTCATGCCGGCGAAGGAAGTTGGAGGCGGCATCCCCCCATCTTCCCGTCGGTCGTGGCCACCACCCACCAGACGGGGATCCCGCCATGAAGCCCACCCTCACCGCATCCACCGTCCTGGCCATGGGCTTTGCCGTGGCC
>JAGQRL010000356.1 GCA_020425485.1 Rhodospirillaceae bacterium | reverse complement strand
CGTTCTGCACCATCGAGCCGAACACTGGCCGGGTGCCGGTGCCCGACCCGCGACTCGACAAGCTGGGGGAGATCGCCAAGTCGGCGCGCATCATTCCCACCCAGCTCACCTTCACCGACATCGCCGGGCTGGTGCGCGGCGCCTCGCGCGGGGAGGGGCTGGGCAACCAGTTCCTCGCCAACATCCGCGAGACCGATGCGGTGCTGCATGTGCTGCGCTGCTTTGAGTCGGAGATCACCCATGTGGAAGGGTCGGTCGACCCGGTGCGCGACGCGGAGATCGTCGACACCGAGCTGATGCTGGCCGACCTGGAAAGCCTGGAACGGCGCATTCAGGCGGCGGTCAAGAAGGCCCGCGGCAACGATGCCGAGGCCAAGGCCGAGCTGGACCTGATGGAACGCGCGCGTGACGTGCTGGCGGAAGGCCGGCCGGCGCGGGCGATGGCGCGCTCTGCGGAGGAAGAACCGGCGTTCCGCGCACTCCAGCTCCTCACCGGCAAGCCGGTGCTCTATGTCTGCAACGTCGACGAGGGGGCCGCGGCCACCGGCAACGCCCATTCCGCGGCAGTGGCCGCGCGGGCGGCGGCGGAGGGAACGGAGGCCGTGGTGATCTGTGCGGAGATCGAGGCGGAGATCGCCCAGCTCGTCGACGCAGAGGAGCGGGCTGAATTCCTATCCTCGCTGGATCTGGAGGAGCCGGGGCTCAACAAGGTGATCCGGGCGGGCTACCGCAAGCTCGGCCTGATCACCTTCTTCACCGCCGGGCCGAAGGAGGCGCGGGCCTGGACGGTGACCGACGGGTCCACCGCGCCGGAAGCCGCCGGCGTTATCCACAGCGATTTCCAGCGCGGCTTCATCCGTGCCGAAACCATCGACTACGACACCTATGTGGCGCTGGGCGGCGAGCAGGCGGCGAAGGATGCCGGCCGCATGCGCCAGGAAGGCAAGGACTACCGGGTCATCGACGGCGACATCTTCCATTTCCGCTTCAACGTTTGACAGACACTCGGATTTTTATGCTATGGATGGGGAAATGATCTCCCATTAGTTGAATGGATCGCGGGTCAGATGGTCCTGGATCTCAGCCGCCCGCGAACCGTCCTGGTCTTGGCGCTGCTGTATTGCGCCCTGCACCTGGCCATTCGCCTTGTCCTGTCGCCGGTCTACAACTTCGACGAAGCGGAACAGATCCTGGTTTCCCAGGGCCTGTCCCTGGGCTATCGCGTGCGCCACCCGCCACTGATGACCTGGCTGACCTGGGCGGTGATCGAAGCCACCGGCAGCCTGTGGTTCGCCACCCACGCCCTGAAGGCTGTGCTGTTGGCAGGCGGTTTTCTGGCCTATTTCGCCGCCGCCCGCCGGCTGCTGGGAGCAACCTGGCCCGCAGCACTCGCCACGGTATCGACCACCGGGTTGTTCGCCGTCGGCTGGAAGGCGCAGGTCAGTCTCAGCCACACGGTGCTGCTGATCGCCACCATGTCGTTGACCCTCTGGGCCATGCTGAGGGCGGTTCAGAGGGGAGGTTGGGGCGACTACGCCCTGTTTGGCCTGGCTTTCGCGCTTGGCCTGATCTCCAAGTTCTACTTCGCCGCATTCGGCCTCGGCCTCATCGCCGCGGTGCTCGCCGTACCGGAATACCGCAAGGCAATCCGTTGGGAGCGGGCCGCCCTGTCCCTGTTCGTGGCCGTCCTCGTCACCGCGCCACCGGTGGCCTGGACGCTTGACCACTGGGACGCGGCGATGGCGGCGGCCCATGCCAGCATGGCGAGCGAAGGGTTCGATCCGGTGACCTCGCTCTACGGCTTTGTCGGGGCGCTGCTGCTGTTCACCCTGCCGGTCTCGGTCCTGTGGGTGTTGCTGTGGCCGAGCGCATCTGGCCTGTGGGCCCCGCTGCCGGCCCCACTGTCCCAGGCTCGCCGCTTCCTCATCGT
>JAGQRL010000355.1 GCA_020425485.1 Rhodospirillaceae bacterium | reverse complement strand
GCGCCGATCTTCCAGGTGGCCGATTACGGACTGGTGGCCGACCTGTTCACCGCCGTGCCGGAACTGGAAGCCGCGCTGAGCTAGACTCTTGGTGGGGGGCCAAGGCGGCCCCCCACTGCCCCCCAGCACCCCAGGCACCGCCACCCCAACCGTAGAGCTGCCACGCCGCTTTGCCGGCGCCGCTAGGTGTGGGCAGTTGAAAATTTTCCAATTTTGGTGTGGAGAATCGTCCAGAGGTCGCCACAAAGTTGTCATAGGCAATCGTGTCCCGCCCGCCGGCTCGTCAGCCGGGGACGGGGCTGAACCTACGGCGTGAAACGATCATCCCGATCGTTGAGATGGAGGGACGCTGGAATGCTGCATGTGAAATTGCCCACGGCCTTGGCCCTGAGTTTGGCTTTGGCGGGCACCCTGGCCCTTTCGGCCTGCGACGACGACAATGCGCCTGAGCCGCAGCAGGAAGAGGCATCGACCCCGACCGATGGCGACACGGCGGGCGCACCGACGGCCGATTGCCCGGCCACCAGCGTTGCCGCGACCACGCCGGGTGGCGCCACCCTGACCCTGGAACACGCCGCCGCCGTCTCGCTGGAGGGCGGGGCCGCCTACACGGTCTATCTCTCGGACTTCGCCATCGACGCCGCCTCGCTGTCCATGTTCAGCACGCCGAGTGTGCCGGAGACGGGCACCTTGTTCACCGTGTCCGTCACCATCTTCAATGCGCAGGGCGAACTGCCGGTGCTGGAGGCGGGGCAGGTGGTGGAAGCCGACCGTCCGTTCGGCGAGCTGACCTTCATCGTCACCACCAACGAAGGCGCCACCTTCGATGGCAACTCGGCAGGCCAGCAAGGCACCGTGACACTGACGGCGGTCGGCGACCCGGTGTGCGGCACCGTTGAATATTCCGACAATGTGCGGTCGCTGAGCGGCAGTTTCTTGGCGCCCACGCGGTCCTTCTAGGCTTTTCGAGAAGACTCCACAGCTAAGCTGTTCGTTGTCCGGCGTGTCGACCCACGCCGCCGTGGGCGGCCGCCGGGCAACAATCCGCGTCGAAGGCTGGGCGTCTGGCCCGCCGCTCACATATGGGCGGGGTGCCAGACGTACTGGTAGATCAGCACCAGCACCACGATGATGGCCAGCCAGCCGGCGATGAACAGGGGCCAGCGCCCGCGCGCGGCTCCCATGCGCCAGCGGCTGCCGCGCATGACGATGACGAGGGCCGCCACCAGCCCCGCGATGGTCAGCCAGGTGGGAATGCCCGTCATCGCTTCATCCTCCGCGTTCAGCCGTTCTGTCAGGTCAGCCGTTTTGTGACATATGGGGCGTGCCGGCGCCGCTCCCACCCGGCGGTGGCACCCGGCGGTGCGCTGCGGAGCGCCGCACCGGGGTCGAGTCCCCTGTCGGCCGGCCGGAACCGGCAGTGGGAACGCCCGCCGATCTGGCGCGTTGACGCTGCGATATGAGGGGCCGGGCGGCATGCGGCCCGTTCGCAACGACCGTCTTGCCGCGGCGGTCGCGCACCGCCAAAGTCCTGCCATCACTGCCACTAGACTGACGGCAAACCGCCAGTTCCGGGGAAACACCATGCGCAGCCGCAGACCCATCGCCCGTGACTACGCCGACTATATCCGCGGATTCGGGGGTGCCACGGCGCTCAGCCGCCGCAGCCTGATGGCCGGCGGGCTTGGCGCCGCCGCCCTCGCCATGGCACCCGCCGGGCTGAGCCGCCGGGCCCACGCCCAGCTTCAGATCGACATTTCCCAGGGCACCTTCGAGCCGCTGCCCATCGCCATCCCGCCCTTCGCCGGCGGCGACTCGCGCGGGCCGGAGATCGCCCAGATCATCACCGCCAATCTGGAACGCTCCGGGCTGTTCCGTGCCGTGAACCCCAACGCCTTCATCCAGGACCCCGAATCGCTGGCCGCCGCGCCGCGCTTCGCCGACTGGCGGGTGATCGACGCCGATGCGGTGGTAGCCGGCTCCGTCGCCGCCCAGGCGGACGGGCGGCTGCGCGCGGAATTCCGGCTGTGGGACACGGTGGCGGAGACCCAGCTTGCCGGCCTCGCCTACTTCACCGCCCCGGACAACTTCCGCCGGGTGGCGCACATCATCTCCGATGCCATCTTCACCGCGGTCACCGGCGAACCCGGCTATTTCGACAGCCGCATCGTCTACATCTCCGAGTCGGGGCCGGCGACGGAACGTGTGAAGCGCCTGGCGATCATGGACCAGGACGGCGCCAACCATCGCCACCTGACCGACGGCTCCAACCTGGTGCTGACGCCGCGCTTCTCGCCGTCGACCCAGGAAATCACCTATCTGGACTACAACGGCACCCAGCCCCGCGTGTTCCTCTACAACATCGACACCGGGCGCCGCGAAGTGCTGGGCAACTTCCCGGGCATGACCTTCTCCCCGCGGTTCTCGCCGGACGGCAACCGCGTGGTGATGAGCCTGAGCCAGGGCGGCGGCACCGACCTGTTCGTGATGGACCTGCGCACCCGCACCTCGCGCCGGCTGACCAGCAGTGCCGGCATCGATACCTCGCCCTGCTACAACGAGGACGGCACGCGCATCGTCTTTGAAAGCGATCGCGGCGGTTCCCAGCAGCTCTACGTCATGGGGGCGGACGGCGGCGGCGTCGACCGCATCTCTTACGGCGATGGCCGCTATGCCGAACCGGTGTGGTCGCCGCGCGGCGACCTCATCGCCTTCACCCGTGTGGGCGGCGGCAACTGGGGCATCGGCGTGATGCGCCCGGACGGCACCGGCGAGCGCATGCTGCAGGAAGGCTACCAGCTCGAAGGCCCCACCTGGGCGCCCAACGGCCGCTACCTGATGTACTTCGCCTCGGGCGGCGGCGGCGCCCGGCTGCGCGGCGTGGATGTGTCCGGTCGCACCACTTGGGATGTGCCGACCCCGCAGGACGGGTCGGATCCCGCGTGGTCGCCCTTGAATCCCTGAAACCGGCACAGTATCGTCCGCCGCGTTGACGCTGCGCGCGATCGACGGGCCGTTGGCCCTGAGAACGGGAGTCGTGTGAGTGCGTCGGCCGACTGTGACCGGAACTTGCGGCTGACCGGATCCGGTGCCGCCCTTTCGTTCAGCCGGACCGGAGCGTCAAACCCGGTCACATTTCTTATGAGGAACGACACACATGCGTGCCATTGCCGTCTCCTTGATCGTCGCCGTCTTCGCGCTCGCAGGCTGCGCCAGCGAGCAGACCGAGACGAGCCCCACCGCAGGAGTCGTTGCGCCGGCCACCACTGGGCCGGCTGCGGGTTCGGTTGAAGAATTCGTCCAGGTCGTCGGCGACCGGGTGTTCTTCGGGTTCGACCGCTATGACCTGTCGCCGGAAGCCCGCGCCACCCTGGAAGCCCAGGCCGCGTGGCTGCAGCAGTATCCAAGCGTCACCGTGCAGGTCGAAGGCCACGCCGACGAGCGCGGCACCCGCGCCTACAACCTGGCGCTGGGCGATCGTCGTGCCACGGCGGCGCGCAACTACCTGGTGGCGCTCGGCATCTCCGATTCGCGCATCAGCACCATCAGCTACGGCAAGGAACGGCCGGCCGTGCTGGGCAGCAACGAAGCTGCCTGGGCGCAGAACCGGCGCGCCGTGACGGTGATCCTCAGCGGCGCTCCGACGTCCTGACGTCACCCGCCGACTGATCAGGGATGATGGGCGGAGCCGCCCGGCGATGGCCGGACGGCTCCGCTGTCATATTCCGCGCGGTCACAATTCCGCCGGCTTGGCCTTCCACCCTGCGCCCCAAGAATCCCTGTAGCGCCATAGGAGGAAGGGGGAGCATGCACCGCTCATCGTTCCGGGCCTTTGCCCTTGCGCTCGGCCTGATCGCCGCGGCACCCGCCGCCGCGCAGGACCTGACCGACGCCGATGCCGCCGCCCTCGGCCAGCGGCTGGACACTGCCGAGATGCAGGTGGCCCAGCTTGCCAACACGCTGGCACTGCCGAACGTGGACCGGGCCGACCCGGCCCTTATCCCCGTGCAGCAGACCTACGCCGCGGAGCTGGAAGTCCGGGTGACCCAGCTTGAGGCGCGGCTGCAGCAGCTCACCGGCCAGGTGGAGCAGCTCCAGCATTCCATCAACCAGTCGCGCGACCGGCTGGACCGGGCGCTCAACGACATCGAGTTCCGCCTGGTGGAGCTGGAAGGCGGCGATCCCTATGCCACCTCTGGCGCCGTGACCGGCGGCGAGTACCCGCAGCCGGCCGAAACCGGCGGGGCCGGCGGCCAGCCCATCAATGTGATCGACGGCCAGTCCGGTGCCGTCACCGGCGGCCAGACGGGGCTGGACGGCAATGTCCGTGTGGATCCGTCCACCGGCGTGCTGGGCACCCTGGAGCTTTCCCCCGGTGCCGGCATCGGCCAGACGGCAGCCCTGCCCAGCGATGCCGCCTTGGCCGCCTACAACGACGCCTTTTCCCTGTTGCAGCGGGCCGATTACGACAATGCCGAAATCGCCCTCACCAACTTCCTCGCCCAGTATCCTTCCCATCCGCTCGCGTCCAACGCCCATTACTGGCTGGGCGAAACCTACTATGTGCGCGGCCGGTTCGAGGAAGCGGCGGGGGCCTATGCCCGCGGCTATTCGGCCTTCCCCCAGGGCGCTTCGGCGGTGGACAGCCTGCTGAAGCTGGGGATGTCGCTGGCCCAGCTCGGCCAGCGCACCGATGCATGCCTGACCTTCAACCAGCTCGACCGCGAGTTCCCCAACGCCGCGCTGGCGATCCAGCGGCGGGCTGAGCAGGAGCGGTTGCGGCTGGCCTGTCCGTAAAGGTTCGGACCGATCGACGGCGGGGCCGAGCCCGGCGCCCACGCTTCCCCGGCAGCGTCCGACGGCCGGGCCATCACCGACATGCGCTTCGCTGCGGCCATGGCGGCCCTGGGGCCGTTCGAGGCGCCGCCGCGCATCGCCGTCGCCGTTTCCGGCGGGTCGGACAGCCTGGCGCTGACGCTGCTGGCGGCCCGCTGGGCGGCGGCGCGCAAGGGCGCGGTGCTGGCCCTGACGGTGGACCACGGCCTGCGCGACGGCTCGGCGGAGGAAGCCCGCCAGGTCGGCACCGTGCTGGCCGGCCATGGCATCGCCCATCGCGTGCTCACCATCGCCGTGGCGCGGCCGAGCGGCGTGCAGGCGGCCGCCCGTGCCGCCCGCTACGAAGCGCTGGAGCAGGCTGCGGCGGAAGCCGGCATTCTCCACCTGCTGGTCGGCCACACCGCCCAGGACCAGGCGGAAACCATCCGCCTGCGGGCCGACCGGGCCAGCGGTGCCGATGGACTGGCCGGCATGGCGCCGATCGTGGAGCGGCGCTGGGTGCGGCTGCTGCGCCCGCTGCTGGGGATGCGCCGGTCGGACCTGATGGCGACCTGCCGGGCGGCGGGGGCGGCGTGGATCGATGATCCCTTCAACCGCGATCCGCGCTTCGCCCGCGCCCGCCTGCGCCTGGAAGGCCGGGCGGTGCTGCCCACCGGCGTGGTGGCCGCACGGCGCCGGCGCAACGCCCGCCAGGCGGTGGTGGCCGATCGGCTGGCCCGCCATGTGGAGGTGGCCGCCGAAGGCTACGCCGTGGCCGACCTGCGTGCCCTTGTCGGGGCGCCAGG
>JAGQRL010000354.1 GCA_020425485.1 Rhodospirillaceae bacterium | reverse complement strand
CCATTCTTCAACAGCCTGCTAGGCGCCCGTCCGTTCCAGCTTCACCAGCACCTGGTCAAGCGCTTGCAGAAAGCGCGAGCGGTCGGCCTTGGAGAAGGGGGCCGGGCCGCCGATCTGGTCGCCGCCCGCCCGCAGGTCCGCCAGGATGGCGCGCGTGGCCACCTGGGCACCGATGGAATCCACCGTGAACGGCTTGCCGGTGGGCGCCAGCACCGTGGCCTCCGCCTTCAGGCAGCGCTCGGCCAGCAGGATGTCGGCGGTGACCACGACGGCATCGGCCCCGGCCAGCTCCACGATCCGGTCGTCGGCGGCATCGAACCCGTCGCCCACCACCACCAGTTCCACCGGTGCCTCCGGCGGCGTGCGCAGATAGCTGTTGGACACCAGGGTCACCGGCGTGCGGCGGCGCGCCGCCACCCGGTAGATCTCGTCCTTCACGGGGCAGGCGTCGCCATCGACCAGGATACGGGGCACGAAAATCTCCGATCAGAAGAAATACAGGGCGAAACCAGATCCCTGGTCCGGCAATGACATCCGGCAACTTTTGAGCCAAGTGGTACGCTTGGCCTCCGTAGGTCGAGCATTGGACGGGGAATCGGCTGCCCATGCAGGATCGATACACGGGCGATATCGGCGATTACGTCAAGTACGCGCTGCTGCGCGCCCTCGGCTGCGACCACCAGATCGGCGTCGCCTGGTATCGCTATCCGGATGAGGCCCATAACACCGACGGTCGGCACGTTTCATATCTGCATCAGCCGAAGCAATGGGAATCCTTTGACCACGAACTCTACGCCGGGCTGCAGGATGTCGTTGCGGCTGGGGGACGTTCCGTGGCGGCCATCGAAGATTCGGGGCTGATCCCCGATGCCGTCTTCTCCAATGAGCTGCTGGCCTGCAACGAAACGAGCGCTCCGCGGCGGGCGGCCTGGCGGCGAAGCTGGTTCGACCGGGTGAAGGACGACCTGAAGGAAAGCAGCCTCGTATTTGCCGACCCTGACAACGGGCTCTGCCCAGACGACCGCTTCCATTGGGGCGGAACCAAGAGCTGGAAGCGGTTGCCCCTCAGCGAAGCCATCAGCCTCAGCGCCGGCCGCACCGCCGTCATCTACCACCACAATAGCCGCTACCCCGGCGGGCACCGGTTGGAGATTGACCGCTGGATGAAGGCGTTGCCCGGTTGCTCCATTGCCCTCTATTGGCGGCGCTTCAGCAATCGGACGTTCTTCGTCACCAACCCCGACCCTCGCACGGTGCACAGTCTGCACTGGTTTGCGGCCCGCTGGGAAATCGGCTGCGAGTTGATTGAGCGTCCTGCCGAAACTTGACCGGGACGGCCCCTACCCCGAGCGCTGCTGGTCCACGAGCTGGCGCAGCATGTCGAGGCCCACCGCGCCGGGGATCAGGTGGTCGCCGATGGCAAAGGCCGGGGTGCCGCGGATGCCCAGCGCATCGGCCAGGCGCAGATTGGCCTGGATCTCGCCGACCACCTGGGGATCGTCCATGTCGTCGCGCAACCGGTCGAGGTCAAGGTCGAACTGCCCGGCGATGGAGAAGATGACTTCCTCGTTGAGCGGGCCTTCATAGCTCATCAGCGCATTGTGCAGCGGCACGTACACCGACTCGTCCTGCAGCCGCGACGCCAAAGCCACCTGCGAGGCGATGGTGGAGGCCGGACCCAGGATGGGCAGCTCCTTGAACACCACGCGCAGCGCGTCGTCGTCGTCCGACAGCGTGAACACGTCGTCCAGCATGCGGGCGCAGTAGCCGCACTGGTAGTCGAAGAACTCCACCAGCACCACGTCGCCATCGGCCTCGCCCATGAAGGGGCTGGCGGGGCTGCGGAAGATCTCGTCGCCGCGTTCCTCCAGGGCCGATTGCTGGGCGGCACGGGCCGCTTCGTCCTGGCGCGCCTGCAGCACGTTGATGGCGTCGACGATCACCTCGGGGTGATCCAGCAGGTAGTCGTGGACGATCTGCTCGATCTCCGCCCGGTCGTCGGCATCGAAGGTCTGCGCCGCAGCCGGGCCGGTTGCCGCCAGGCTGGCCGCCAGAAGGGCCGTCGCCGCCAAGCCGCAGCGCGCGCCGAATTCCCGAACAGTCACACCGAACATGTCGTCGCCTCGTCTTGGAGAACCGGTGGTCCGGCCGCGCGGGGCGGCGAAGTCGAAACCTCAAAGTGGCTGCGAACCTGGGCAGAGGCAAGGCCGCGGGATGTCGCTGGCGGGGATGTGATCGCCGCCGCCGCGCAGGCCGCGCCGGAGGGTGGGGTGCGGGGTCGGCGCGGACCGAACCGATGGTCGGCTAGTCGATCCCGGCCGCGGCCTGGATGTCCAGCGCGCGCAGATGGCCGGGGCTGCCGTTGGGCAGGGTTTGCAGCGCCCGTGCCGCCTGGATGCGCGCGGTGTCGTTGTCGCCCGACGCCAGCGCCTCTTCCGCCAGCGCCACCGCCGCCAGGCCCAGGTCGCCGGTCTGCCCGTAGGCGGTGGCCAGCAGGTGCCAGGCGATGGGGGTGCCGCCGCCGGGCTGGCGCACCGCGCGGTCCAGCTCGGCCACCGCCGCGGCGATCTGGTCGGCGCCGCCCACTTGCAGGCGCGACTGGGCCAGCGCGGTCAGCAGCAGCGGCTCGTTTGGCTGGGCGGCGACGGCGCGCTGGTAGTGCGGCAGGGCTTCGGCCACCCGGTTGCTTTCCATCAGCACCTGGCCGGCGAACTCGTTGAAATACGGATCGTTGGGCGCCACGGCCAGCAGCCGGCCGACGGCCGCCAGCGCCTCGTCGGGCCGTCCCAGGCGATACAGCGCATAGGCGCGGCCGTAGATCGACGGCACGTCGGTGGCGCTTTCCGGGAAGCGGTTGAGGGCGGCCTGGGGTTGCAGGTAGCCGAACAGCTTGGCCTGGCTGCGCAGGAACATGGAGCGCAGCGGCTCCTCCACCACCGTCAGGTTGGGGTGGCTGGTGACGAAGGCGGCGACGGTGTTGACGCGGTCGCGGGTGATCGGGTGGGTGCGCAGATACTCCACCTGGCGGGAGGCCGGCAGCAGTTCCTGGTCCTCCAGCCGGCCGAGGAAGGTGAGCAGGCCCTCCGCACTCTGGCCGGTGCGCTGCAGGTAGCTGAGGGCGGCCTGGTCGGC
>JAGQRL010000041.1 GCA_020425485.1 Rhodospirillaceae bacterium | reverse complement strand
GCGTCACCGAAGTTTTCCGCCACCCCAGCCGGCCACCCTCGCGGCGGGGCTGGCCGGAATTGCCACGACATTGCCCCGGCTGGGCCATGGCGGGGCCGGGGACGCCGGACATATTCGGCGCATCAATCTTGCTGCTGAGGGGAGATCAGGGCCATGACCGCACTTCTGTTCCGGTCCACTGCCATCACCGCCGCCGTTCTGGCACTGGCCGCTTGCGGCCCGGCGCCCGACAGCGGCAACCGCACCACCGATACCGTTGATGAGGAGCGGTCCCTGCGGACGGAATCGCCACAGGCGGTGGCCGAGTTCGAAGACGGGATTGCCGGCGGTATCGCCGTCGCCCCCACCATCGTGGCGGGCGAACCGATGCCGATGCCGCTGCCGCCGCCGCAATACGATCCCTTCAGCGAGCAGTACGAGGACGTGGACCTGAACCCGGTGCACCTGGTGTCGGAAGATCCGGTGTCCACCTTCTCCTCCGATGTCGATACCGCCGCCTATGCCAATGTGCGGCGCTACATCACCGACGGGCAGACGCCGCCGCGCGACGCCGTGCGCATCGAGGAGATGATCAACTACTTCGACTACGACTATGCCGGCCCGGAAGACGCCGTACCGCCGTTTGCCGCCACCGTGGCGGTGGCGCCGACGCCGTGGAACGAAGACACCCAGATCCTCCACATCGGCATCCAGGGCTACGACATCGACCTCAGCGAACGCCCGCGCGCCAACCTGGTGTTCCTGGTGGACGTGTCCGGCTCCATGGAAGGATCGGACCGGCTGCCGCTGCTGCAGCAGTCCCTGCGCATGCTCACCGAGCAGCTACAGGACGACGACACCGTGTCCATCGTCACCTATGCCGGCGGCGTGCGCGTGGTGCTGGAGCCGACGCCGGGCAGCCAGCGCAACCGCATCCTTGCGGCCATCGACCATTTGCAGTCCGGCGGCTCCACCGCCGGGGCGGCCGGCATCGAGCAGGCCTACGAGCTGGCGCGGCGCAACTTCGACGAGGATGCGGTGAACCGCGTGATCCTCGGCACCGACGGCGATTTCAACGTCGGCATCGCCGATCCCAACCGGCTGGAGGACTACATCGCCGAGCAGCGGGAGACCGGCATCTACCTGTCGATCCTCGGCTTCGGGCGCGGCAACCTGAACGATCTGCTGATGCAGCGCCTGGCCCAGGCGGGCAACGGCAACGCCGCCTATATCGATGGGCTCTTGGAAGCCCGCCGGGTGCTGGTGGACGAGATGTCGTCGACCCTGTTCCCCATCGCCGACGACCTGAAGATCCAGGTGGAGTTCAACTCCGCCGTGGTCGCCGAATACCGGCTGATCGGCTACGAGACCCGCGCGCTCAACCGCGAGGACTTCAACAACGACCAGGTGGATGCCGGCGACATCGGCAGCGGCCACTCGGTCACCGCCATCTACGAGATCGTGCCGGTGGACAGCCCGGCCCGGCTGGTGGACGACCTGCGCTACGGCGACGGCGGCACCGCACCGGTGATCGAAAGCGATGGCGCGCACGCGGGCGAGTACGCCTTCCTGCGCATCCGCTACAAGCTGCCGGGCGAGGACACGAGCCGGCTGATCGAGCGGCCGATCACCGTGGCCGATGTGTACGAAACCATCGATGCCGCGCCGGAATCGACCCGCTTTGCCGCCGCCGTGGCCGCCTTCGGCCAGCTTCTGCGCGGCGACCCGTATCTCGGCAGCTTCGGCTTCGATGATGTCTACGCCCTGGCCCAGGGGGCCCGCGGCGACGATCCGTTCGGGTTGCGGGCGGAGTTCGTGCAGCTTGTCCGGACCGCAGAGGTCAGCCAGCCCCAGGTCGGCCAGCGGTAGCCGGGCGAGGGTCCTGCCCGTCCCGGCGGCGGGCAGGACCTATCCCTCTAGGTAGTCGGCTCCGGCCCGCTCCCCCGCCCGGCCGCCCA
>JAGQRL010000353.1 GCA_020425485.1 Rhodospirillaceae bacterium | reverse complement strand
TGGCGCTCCAAGGCGCCGGTGATCTTCCGCGCCACGCCGCAGTGGTTCATCTCCATGGAGGTGAACAAGCTGCGCGAGACGGCGCTGAAGGCGCTGGATGCCACCCGCTTCGTGCCGGCGGCCGGGCACACCCGCCTGTCCTCCATGATCGCCACGCGGCCGGACTGGTGCATCAGCCGCCAGCGCGCCTGGGGCGTGCCCATTGCCATCTTCGTGGAGAAGGCGACCGGCGAGCCGCTGCGCGACCCCGCGGTGCTGGAACGCATCGCCACGGGTTTCGCCGCGGAAGGCTCCGATGCCTGGTTTGCCCGCGAGCCCGCCGATTTCCTCGGCGCCGACTACGACCCGGCGGACTACGAGCAGGTGCGCGACATCGTCGACGTGTGGTTCGAAAGCGGCTCCACCCACGCCTTCGTGCTGGAAACGCGCGCCGACCTGAAATGGCCGGCCGACCTCTACCTGGAAGGCTCAGACCAGCACCGCGGCTGGTTCCATTCCTCGCTGCTGGAAAGCTGCGGCACCCGCGGCCGTGCGCCCTACGATGCGGTGCTGACCCACGGCTTCGTGATGGACGAGCAGGGCCGCAAGATGTCCAAGTCGCTGGGCAACACCGTGGTGCCCCAGGATGTGTGCAACGACAACGGGGCGGACATCCTGCGCCTGTGGGTGGCGGGCTCGGACTATTCCGAGGATCTGCGCATCGGCAAGGAAATCATCCAGAGCCACGTGGACAGCTACCGCCGCCTGCGCAACACGCTGCGCTACCTGCTGGGGGCGCTGGCCGGCTTCTCCGAAGACGAGCGCATCGACCCGGCGGAGATGCCGCAGCTTGAACGCTGGGTGCTGCACCGGGTGTGGGAGATCGACCGGCTGGTGCGCCGCGGCGTGGAGGATTTCGACTTCACCTCCATCATCGTCGCCGTCAACACCTTCTGTGCCGTCGACCTGTCGGCGTTCTACCTGGATGTCCGCAAGGACTCGCTCTACTGCGACCGGCCGGACAGCCTGCGCCGCCGCGCGGTGCGCACCGTGATGGACACCCTTTTCGAGTGCCTCACCGCCTGGCTGGCGCCGATCACCTGCTTCACCGCAGAAGAAGCCTGGTGGACCCGCCACGGCGAGGACGCCGACAGCGTGCACGAGCGCACCTTCCCCGACATCCCGGACGCCTGGCGCGACGACGAGTTGGCGGCCCGCTGGGCGAAGATCCGCGAAGCCCGCCGCGTCGTCACCGGCGCCATCGAGCTGAAGCGTGCCGCCAAGGAGATCCGCGCCTCGCTGGAAGCCCATCCGCGCCTGTTCGTCGATCCCGCCCAGCATGCCGGCTTGCTGGCGGCGATCGAGGCCATGGGCGGGGCCGCCGCCGGCACGCCGGAGGAGGAACTGGCGGACATCTCCATCACCTCCCAGCTCACGCTGCTGCGCGAAGCCCCGCCGGCGGACGCCTTCGCCCTGCCCGAATTGCCGGGTATCGGGGCGGTCATCGACCGTGCCGAGGGCCGCAAATGCGAGCGATCGTGGAAGATCCTTCCCAGCGTGGGCAGCGACCCCCGCCATCCCACCTTGACGCCGCGGGACGCCGACGCGGTGGAGGCCTGGCTGGCGCGGCAGGGCGCAGCCGCGGCATCGTGAGCCAGGGGCGGGCCATGCGCACGGGGCTGCTGTTCGCCGCCTTCCTCCTGCTGGTCGACCAGGCGACCAAGCTGGGCGTCCTCGCCCTGCTCACCGGCCATGGCGGGATGCTCGAGCTGACCGGCTTCTTCAATCTGGTGGTGGTGTGGAACCGCGGCGTCAGCTTCGGCATGCTGTCGGACTTCGGCGACTCCAGCGCCATGATCCTGTCCGGCATATCCCTGGTTGTCGTGGTCGCCCTGCTGGTCTGGCTGCGGCGGGTCGAGCGGATCGGGGTGCAGCTTGCCATCGGCGCCATCATGGGCGGGGCCATCGGCAACGTGGTCGATCGGGTGCGCTTCGGCGCAGTGTTCGACTTCCTTGATTTTCATGTGGCACAGTGGCATTGGCCCGCATTCAATGTGGCCGATAGTGCCATCGTGCTGGGTGTCGCCTATCTCCTGCTCGACGGCCTGCTCACCCCGCAGCCCCGGCGGTCCGCGGAAGGGGAGGATACGAAGTGAGTGCAACGAATCGTCGTGCCCAGATCGTCACCGGTCGCGCCGGTGCACTGGCCATCGGGCTGATGGGTGCGGTGCTGGCACTGACCGGCTGCGATCAGGCGCGGGAAGCCTTCGGCCTCACCCGCAACACACCCGATGAATTCCGCGTCGCCTCGCGCGCACCCCTCTCGGTGCCGCCGAGCTTCGATCTGCGCCCGCCGACCCCCGGCGCGCCGCGCCCCCAGGAAACCGCACCGCGCGACCTGGCGGTCAACGCCCTGGGCGGCCGCAGTGGCGAGGTGGCGGTGCCCGTTGCGGCCAGTGCGGCCGAAGCCGCGCTGATCACCCAGGCCACCCCCGGCGGTGTCGATCCCGATATCCGCCGCACCGTGGACCTGGAGAGCGACGACCTGCTGCGCGCCAACTCCAGCTTCGTCGACGACCTGCTGTTCTGGCAGTCGCCGCCGCTGCCCGGTTCGGTGGTGGACCCGACGGCGGAAAGCCAGCGCCTGTCGCGCACCACGGCCCTCGGCGAGCCGATCAACAGCGGCGACGTGCCGACCATCGAGCGGCGGTCCTCCGGCGGCAGCCTGTTGGACGATCTGGGCTCGCTGATCCCGTTCTGATCGCCGGCGCGCCGCAAACGTGCCGCTTGGGCCCGAGGGTGTCCGCACCCTCGGCTGCCGCAGTGCTGCCACGGACGGGGGCCAGTTTGGCCTCCGCTGAACATCAGCCTATTCGCAACAAGGGTGGGATCTCGATGCACCGCGTTTCCCGACTGCTGGTCTGCGCGCTGTTTCTTGGCGCGGCTCTGCCGGCCCGCGCCGATGTGTTCGACGCGGAGACCTTCACGCTCGACAACGGGCTGCAGGTGGTGGTGGTCACCAACCGGCTCGCCCCGGTGGTGACCAACATGGTCTGGTACCGCGTCGGGGCTGCGGACGATCCGGTGGGAAGCTCGGGCATCGCCCACTATCTGGAACACCTCATGTTCCTCGGCACCGAGGAGCATCCCGAAGGCGAGCTGATGCAGATCGTTGCGCGCAACGGCGGCGTCCAGAACGCGTTCACGAGCTGGGACTACACCGCCTATCACCAGGCGATCGCCGTCGACCGGCTGCCGCTGATGCTGGAGCTGGAAGCCGACCGCATGCGCGACCTCTCCGTCACCGATGCGCGCGCGCTGGTGGAACGCGACGTGGTGATGCAGGAGCGCCTGGAGCGCATCGACAACGATCCCTCCGGCCGGCTCGGCGAGCAGATGATGGCGGCCCTCTACCAGCACTACCCCTACGGCACGCCGATCATCGGCTGGGAGCAGGAGGTGGCCAACCTCAACGCGGACGTGGCGCGCGAGGTGCTGGACCGCTGGTATGTGCCCAACAACGCCATCGTGGTGGTCGCCGGCGATATCGATGCGGAAACCCTGCGCCCCATGGTGGAAGCCGCCTTCGGCACCATCCCCGCGGGCCCCGACCCGGAGCGCCACCGCGTCAGCGAGCCGGCGCAGTTCGCCCCCCGCCTGGTCACCCTCGCCCATCCCGATGTGCAGCAGGAAGAATGGCTGCGCTACTACGTGGCGCCCGGCTACATCACCAGCGACGATCCGGTGGCGCCCTATGCGCTGCAGGTGCTGAACGACCTGTTCGGCGGCTCGCTCACCAGCCGGCTCTACCGCAGCCTGGTGGTGGAACAGGGCGTCGCGGTGGGTGCGGGCTCGTTCTATTCGGCCGGCACCGTCGGCCCCTCCCAGTTCGGCCTCTATGCCACCCCGCGCGACGGCGTCTCGCTGGAGGAGCTGGGCCAGGCGATGGATGCGGAAATCGCCCGCCTGCTCACCGACGGCGTGACCGAAGAGGAGGTGGCCGCCGCCCGCGACCGCCTGCAGATCGACGCCGTGTATGCCCGCGACAGCATCGGCGGGGCCGCCCGCATGGTGGGGGCAGCCCTGGCCATCGGCCAGACCCTGGACGACGTGCAGGCGTGGCCCGACCGCATCGCCGCGGTGACGGTGGACGACGTGATGGCAGCGGCCCGCCAGGTGCTCAACCTCGACCAGTCGGTGACCGGCTGGCTGCAGCGCGAAGGCGATGCCCCGCGCATGGCCAGCGGCGGCGGCGGCCCCGTGATCCCCGGAGTGATCCAATGAGCGCCCTGCGCCCCGCCGCCTTACGCACCAGCATCCGCCGCGCTGTCGGCCGCGGCAGCGCCATCGCCGTTCTGGCCGTGGCCTGCACCCTGGTGCTGCGCCCCATCGCCCCCGCCGCCGCCACGGAGGTGGAGCGGGTGGTCAGCCCCGGCGGCATCGAAGCCTGGCTGGTGGAAGCCCACGCGGTGCCGGTGATCGCCCTGTCGGCCTCGTTCGCCGGCGGCAACGGCAGCGACCCGGAGAACCTGGCCGGGCTGGCCAACCTCACCTCCTACCTGCTGGACGAAGGGGCCGGCGACCTGGACAGCGAAACCTTCCAGCGCCGCGAATCGGAAACCGGCACGCGCATGTGGTTCAGCGACGGCCAGGACCGCTTCTCCGTCGACCTGCGCACCACCACCGAATACGCCGACGACGCGTTCGAGCTGCTGCACCTGGCGCTCACCGCCCCGCGCTTCGACGCGGTGCCGGTGGAGCGCATGCGCGCCGCCGTGCTGGCCGATATCCGCGACAACGTCGCCAACCCGTCCTGGTTCACCTGGCGGGCGTTCTACGATCTGGCCTATCCCGAGCATCCCTACCGCCAGTCGTCGCGCGGCACGGTGGCCACGGTGAACGCCATCACGGCGGACGACCTGCACGCCTATGTGAACCGCACCTTCACCCGCGACACCCTGGTGATCGGCGTGGCCGGCGATATCACGCCGGAGGAACTCGGCCGCCGGCTCGACGAGGTGTTCGGCGACCTGCCGGCCAGCGGCAGCCAGACCGTGCCGGCCCACCAGCCGCCGGGGGCCGCCGGCACGCGTGTGCTGATCGAGCGCGACGGCGCCCAGAGCCAGGTGCTGATGGTGCAGAACGGCATCGCCCGCGACGATCCCGACTACTATGCCGCCGTGGTGCTGAACCACATCCTGGGCGGCGGCTCCCTGACCTCCCGTCTTGCCCGCGACGTGCGCCAGACCCGCGGGCTGACCTACGGGATCTTCAGCGGGCTCTACGACTACGAAGCCACCCAGCAATGGGTGATCGCCGCGTCGACCTCGCCGGCCAGCGTGCCCGAGGCGCTCGACGCCACGCTGGCGGAGGTGACGCGGGTGCGCGACGACGGGGTGACCCAGGAGGAGCTGGACGACGCCATCACCTACCTCACCGGCTCGTTCCCGCTCGGGCTCAGCTCGACCGGCGATATCGCCGGCACCCTGGAAGGCATGCAGGTCCAGGACCTCGGCATCGACTATCTGGACGAGCGCAACCGCCGCATCGCCGCGGTGACGCTCGATCAGGTGAACCGGGTGGCGCGCGAACGGCTGACGCCCGACGCCATGACCATTCTGGTGGCCGGCCCGCCGGTGGACGGTTTCGAGCCGGACGTGGTGATGAACGGCCAGGAGCTGCAGGCCCGCGAACTCTCCCTGGAGCCGACGCTGTGAGGGCCGCCGCGCCCTCCCAGGCTGCACCATGGACCTGCCGGCTCCGCTGATCCCCGGCCGTCTCCTCCGGCGCTACAAGCGGTTCCTGGCCGACGTGGCGCTGGACGGCGGCGGCGAGGTGACGGCCCACTGCCCCAATTCCGGTTCCATGATGGGGCTGTCGGCACCGGGGCTCAGGGTGTGGCTGTCGCACTCCGGCAATCCGCGGCGCAAGCTCGCCCACACGCTGGAGCTGGTGGAGGCCGACGGCACCCTGGTGGGCATCCACACCGGCCGGCCCAACCGCCTGGCCGAAGAAGCCATCCTTGCCGGCACCGTGGCGCCGCTCGCCGGCTACACCGCCCTGCGCCGCGAGGTGCCGTATGCCGTCAACAGCCGGGTCGATCTGCTGCTCGGCCACGCCGAGCGGCCGGACTGCTATGTGGAGGTGAAGAACGTGCATCTGCGGCGGCCCCACGGCCCCCACCCCACCGCCGCGGAGTTCCCCGACTGCGTGACCGCCCGCGGCGCCAAGCATCTGGGCGCGCTTTCCGGGGTGTGCGCGGCCGGCATGCGGGCGGTGCTGCTGTACATCGTGCAGCGGGCGGATTGCGATCATTTCCGCCTGGCGGACGACCTCGATCCCGTCTACGCCGCAGGGGCCAAAGCCGCCGCAGCCGCCGGCGTAGAGTTCCTTTGCTATGGGTGCGACGTGCAGCCATCGGGGATTGCGGTATCGCGCCCACTTTCCGTGGTGGTATAAGTTCAACAAATGGCAATCGACCGACGATATGACTTCAAGACACCAAGCTGACCAGGCATCGGGCGGAAACACGATCCAGATCCACAACCCCGACGACTTCGAGGGCATGCGCAAGGCTGGCCGCTTGGCCGCCATGGTCCTCGATTACATCACCGAGTATACGGTTGCCGGGGTGACCACCGATGAGCTGGACCGGCGGATCGACGCCTTCATGCGCGACCATGGCGCGGTGCCGGCAACGCTGGGGTACCGCGGCTATCCGCGGTCGTCGTGCATCTCGCTCAACCACGTCATCTGCCACGGCATCCCCGGCGAGCGGCGCCTGCAGGACGGCGACATCCTCAACATCGATGTCACGGTGATCCTCGACGGCTGGTTCGGCGATACCAGCCGCATGTACCTGGTGGGCGACAAGGTTTCGCTGAAGGCCAAGCGGCTGACCGACGTGACCTACACCGCCATGATGCGCGGCATCGAGGTGGTGAAGCCCGGCGCCACCCTGGGCGATATCGGCCACGCCATCCAAAGCTATGTGGAAGGCCACCGCTTTTCCGTGGTGCGCGATTTCTGCGGCCATGGCCTGGGCCGGGTGTTCCATGCGCCGCCCAGCGTGCTGCATTTCGGCCGCCCGGGCGAAGGTGCTGTGCTGCGCCCCGGCATGTTCTTCACCATCGAGCCGATGGTGAATGCCGGCCGGCCCGACGCCAAGGTGCTGTCGGACGGCTGGACCGCGGTGACGCGCGACCGCAGCCTGTCTGCCCAGTTCGAGCATTCCGTGGCGGTGACCGAGGACGGCGTGGAGATCTTCACCCTGTCGCCGCTCGGCTACGACAAGCCCCCCTACCCGGTGCCGGCGGGTTCTCCGGACCTGGTGCCGGCCACCTCCGCCTGACGCCGGATCCACGGGCCCATGGCCAGCCGCAGGCGCACCGCCGATCCCCCGGCGCCCGAAACGCCCGAACCCGCTGCCGGAGCGGAGCTGCCGCTTGCGCCGCCGAACCCGGCCGAGCCGCTGCCAAGCGAACCCTTGGAGGTGCGCGACGCCGCCTCGCTCAACACCGGGCATCGCGAACGCCTGCGCCAGCGCTTCGTGGCCGGCGGTGCGGATGCGGTGGCCGACTACGAGCTGGTGGAGCTGCTGCTGTTTTCCGCCATCCCGCGGCGCGACGTGAAGCCGCTGGCCAAGCAGCTTCTGGCCGAATTCGGCGGGCTGGGCGAGCTGTTGGCCGCCGACCCCGTGCAGCTTGAACGCCGCGGCGGCCTCGGCCTGGCGGCAGTGGCGGCCCTCAAGGTCGTCCAGGCAGCGGCCCAGCGGATGCTGCGCGCCGAGGTGATGAACCGCCCCGTCCTCAACTCCTGGGACCGGCTGCTCAACTACCTGTCGGTGTGCCTGAAGCACCAGCCGGCCGAACAGTTCCGCCTGCTGTTCCTCGATCGCCGCAACACTCTGATCGCCGACGAGGTGCAGCAGCGCGGCACCGTCGACCACGCGCCGGTCTACCCGCGCGAGGTGGTGCGCCGGGCGCTGGAGCTGCACGCCAGTGCGGTGATCATGGTGCACAACCACCCGTCCGGCGA
>JAGQRL010000352.1 GCA_020425485.1 Rhodospirillaceae bacterium | reverse complement strand
CCACCGAGACGCCGACGCCGTGCAGCCCGCCGGAGGTTTTGTAGGCCGAGCCGCCGAACTTGCCGCCGGAATGCAGCGTGGTGAGGATCACCTCCAGGGCCGAGCGGTCGGGGAAGCGCGGATGCGGATCGACGGGGATGCCGCGCCCGTTGTCGGTGACGGTCGCCGAACCGTCCGCATTCAACGTCACCTCGATGCGCGTGGCGTGGCCGGCCACCGCCTCGTCCATGGCATTGTCCAGCAACTCGGTGAGCAGGTGGTGGAGGGCCGCACTGTCGGTGCCGCCGACATACATGCCGGGGCGGCGACGCACCGGCTCCAGCCCTTCCAGCACCTCGATATCGGTGGCCGTATAGCTGTCCTGGGGCAGGGATGCGGAAAACAGATCGGCCATTGCCACGCTGGTGTGCTTGAGTTGAACCCTGGAACCTATGCCGGGCATGCCCTTTTGCACAAGATGTTGGGCGCATGCCCCAAAGGGAGTCACAACATGGCCGAGTCCACCCCGACCGCGACAGTGCCATCCGGCGATCCGCTGCCCACCGGGCACGCCACCCTGCGCGCGGTCGCCATGCCGTCCGACACCAATCCCAACGGCGACATCTTCGGCGGCTGGCTGTTGAGCCAGATGGACCTGGCCGGCGGCATCGCCGCCTACGAGCGGGCCGGCGGGCGGGTGGCCACGGTGGCGGTGGACGCCCTGTCGTTCCACGAGCCGGTGTCGGTGGGCGACATCGTGAGCTGCTACGCCCGGGTGGACCGGGTGGGCCGCACCTCCATCCGCGTCGCCATCGAAACCTATGTGCGCCGGCGCGACGGGGGCCACACGGAGAAGGTCACCGAAGGCACCTTCGTCTACGTGGCCATGGACACCAACGGCCGGCCCCGTGCCGTCGACCCCTGATCGGCCCGCAAACGCACTACAAGCCAAACCCGTGGCCCAGCAGGGCCCCGGCATAGGCGCACGCGAACACCGCGGCCAAGGTCATCAGCTCCGTCGCCATCTTCGTCCGTTGCATGGTCGCCTCCCCAAAAGGAACATAAAGCGAACATAGCCAACGAGAACAAAAAGTCAACATCGGGATTGGCGCCAGTGTCTTCACAGGTGTCGTCGCCGGCATCTTCACGCAGTTGTGCCCGAACGTGGCTTGCCCCGAAGGCCGCCCGCGGCGACCTCTGGTCCACAGCGAAGGAGGACGCCATGACCCACAAGTCGGCATTGCTCGCGGCCGGGCTGCTGCTGCTGTCCGCTTCGGTGTGGGCCGGGGAGGCCGATGTGCTGGACGCCAGCATCGATCCCGATGGCCGCGGCACCTACCGCGTGACGGTGACGGTGCGGCACGCCGATACCGGCTGGGACCACTACGCGGACGGCTGGGAGGTGGTGGCGCCGGACGGCACGGTGCTGGCCACGCGCACCCTGTTCCACCCGCATGTGGACGAGCAGCCCTTCACCCGCAGCCTTTCGGGCGTGGACATCCCGGCGGAGATCGGCCAGGTGACCATCCGCGCCCACGACAGCGTGGACGGCTATGGTGGGGCGGAACTGGTGGTGGACGTGCCGCGCTAGGGCCATTCGCGTTTTGACGGCACCAGCCCACACCCCCACCCGGCCTCCCAATATTCTACAATGGCTTGGGTGGCCGGGTGGGGGTGTGGGCCGGGGCAGATTGAACGAGAAATGCGCCAGGTGTGGCGCCTATTGCCGCCCGGTCAGCGCATGCAGGCGGGCGCGCGCTTCGGCGGCAAACCAGCCGTCGGGGTAGGCGGCCAGATAGGCTTCGAAATCCGCCGGTGCATCGCTTTGGCGGATCTGTTCCCAGAACGCCTGCTCGATGCGCGGCGCCCGGCCGGTGGGCGATACGGGCAGCACGATGAAGTCCAAGGCAGCGGCAGAGCCGGTTTGCAGCAGCCCCACCTCGTTGTGGGTGGTGTAGCGCAGGCGGTTGGCGATCAGGTCGATGGCGTCGCCCAGGGTGGCGGCGGTCTGCGTCAGCCCATAGCTCACCGAGGCGGCAAGCGGGCTGGGGTAGTTGTCGCCGATCGGCTCGGCTTCGGTGGCCAGCACCTGCACATCGGCGGCGGCGTCGAGCAGGGCGCCGGTGTGGGCCAGCAGCACGTCGGCATCCACCGCCTGGTCGCTCCACGGCACGTCCAGCACCACCAGCCCCACCAACCCAGCGCTGTCCACCGCCTCGATCAGGCGGGCGACGTCCATGGTCACGGTCACCCGGTCGGCCCCCTCCAGCCCCACCTGAACGCCGCCGCGCCCCAGCGTGCCGAGGTAGTAGACCAGGGCCACATCGGGGGCGGCGGCGCGCAGGTCGGCCAAGGCGCCTTCCATGTCCCCGGTGGTGGGATCTTCCAGCAGCTCCGTCTGGAACCCGGCACCTTGCAGGGCGGTGGTGATCTGCTGGGCGTCCTGCGGCAGCCGGCGCAGGCGCCCGCCATCGCTGGCGGCGGCCACCACGGCCAGCCGCGTCTGCCCGTCGATCAGCACCTGGCCGGTGAGATCGACGGCCCCCGCCGTTACCGTGAACAGGAGCCAGACCGCGCACCCCGCAACCAGCCGCATTGCCACTCCCCGTGGTTGCCGACCGGGCGTGCTGCCCGATCCCATTTCCCGGTCCTCGCACGGCGGCGTGGCAAGGGTGTGGCCCGGTGGCTTGCATGGCACCGCCGCGGTGCCAGATGATGACTGTGCCGTTCCTTCACTGGTTCCGGAAAATCTCGCAATGGAGAAAGGGCTTACCGGGGTGTCTTCCCACCGCCTCTGCGTTGCGCCGATGATGGACTGGACGGACCGGCACGACCGGTTCTTCCTGCGCCTGATTTCGCGCCACGCCCGGCTCTATACCGAGATGCTCACCACCGGGGCGGTGATTCACGGCGACCGGGCGCGCCTGCTGGGCTTTTCCCGTGAGGAACACCCGGTGGCCCTGCAGCTCGGCGGGGCGGACCCCGCTGCCATGGCCCAGGCGGCGGCAATCGGCCAGACCTGGGGCTACGACGAGATCAACATCAATTGCGGCTGCCCCAGCGACCGGGTGCAGGCCGGCCGCTTCGGCGCCTGCCTGATGGCCGAACCGGACGTGGTGGCCGCCTGCGCGCAGGCCATGCGGCGCGAGGTCGACGTGCCGGTGACGGTGAAGACGCGCATCGGCATCGATGCGGATGCCGGCGACGAGCGCCTCGGCCGCTTCGTCGACACCGTGGCCGGGGCGGGGGTGCGCGTGTTCATCGTGCATGCCCGCAAGGCCTGGCTGAAGGGCCTGAGCCCCAAGGAGAACCGGGAAAAGCCGCCGCTGGACTATGCCATGGTGCGGCGGCTGAAGGTGGCGCGCCCGGGTCTCTCCATCATCCTCAACGGCGGGGTGGAAACCCTTGATCAGGCGGAAGATTGCCTGGCCGACCTGGATGGCGTGATGATCGGCCGGGCGGCCTACCAGTCCCCCTACATGCTGGCGGAGGCCGACCGGCGGCTGTTCGATCCCTCCGCCCCGGTGGCGTCGCGGGCGGAGATCGTCGAGCGCCTGATCGGCTACATCGAACGGCAAACCGGCCAGGGCGTGCCGCTGGCCGCCATCACCCGGCATATCCTCGGGCTGTTTGCCGGGGTGCCGGGGGCGCGGGCGTGGCGCCGCCACCTGTCGGAAGAAGCCCACCGACCGGGGGCGGATGCCAGCGTGGTTCGCGCCGCCTTGGCGCGGGCAGAGGCGAGTGCTGCCGCCGTCGCCCAGGCCGCCTAGAAAAGTCCGTGATTTGAGGGCGTTGGGGCGATCCGTTCAACGATCAGCCACTTTATACACAGTCAATTAACGTATAATGAATTCGTTATACATTGATTCTGGGCTGTGCTTAGATTTCCACAGATGCGGTTGCCGGACGAGGCCGTTCCACAGTCGGCCGCAACAGCGCCGCTTCCCACCCGCACAGCCAATCAGAACAACAGGACCCCCAAGCCATGCCCCAGGCTGCCACCGCTTCCGCGACCACCGCCTTGAACGATGTCGATCTGGCTGCCGTCGGCGGGCTGATCGAAAAGGTGAAGGCCGAACCCGGCATCGCCGCCACCACCTGGGCGGCCGAAGTGGCCTGGACCGGCGGGTTCCGCTCCGAGGCCAAGGTGCGGGCGTTCGCCCCGGCGCGGTCGGACGAGCCGGCCCAGCTCGGCGGTACCGATACGGGGCCGAACCCGGTGGAACAGGTGCTGGGGGCGCTGGGCAACTGCCTGGCCGTGGGCTACGCCGCCAACGCCACGGCAGCCGGCATCGAAATCCGCGATCTGCGCATCGAGGTGTCGGGCGATATCGACCTGCACGCCTTCCTCGGCCTGCGCCCGGGCCATGCCGGCTTCGCCAACGTGTCGGCCAAGGTGCATCTGGACACCGACGCCTCGCCGGAGGCGGTGCAGGCGCTGCACGAGAAGGTGACCGCCACCTCTCCGGTCGGCCACACGCTCGCCCACCCGGTGGCGGTGTCCATCGAGCTGGCCTGACCGACTCCGTCTGCCGACTGCCAACCGCAGACCTCAAGGCGGCCCCGCGCGCAAGCGGGGCTGCCCGGCGCGGGGCGGCCGGCGGAAGGGGCGGCAAGGGCGTGGAAACTTGCCGCCCGCCCGACTAGTGTGCCGTCCGCCCGACCCACCCATCCGCGGACGACCCCATGCGCCGATCCCGACTGCTGCTGCCCACCCTGAAGGAAACGCCGGCCGAGGCGGAAATCGTCTCCCACCGGCTGATGCTCCGCGCCGGCATGGTGCGCCAGGCGTCTGCCGGCATCTACAACTGGCTGCCGCTCGGCTACCGCGTGCTGCGCAAGGTCGAACAGATCGTGCGGGAGGAGCAGGACGCCACCGGCGCCCAGGAAATGCTGATGCCGACCATCCAGTCGGCCGATCTGTGGCGCGAAAGCGGGCGCTACGACGACTACGGCAAGGAGATGCTGCGCATCCAGGACCG
>JAGQRL010000351.1 GCA_020425485.1 Rhodospirillaceae bacterium | reverse complement strand
CCGGCCGCCCGGTGCAGCAGAAGGGCCGCCGCCCCGCCGGCTTCCGCCGCCAGTTGCAGGCGCCGCCCGGCGGTGAGGTCGATCGCTTCCAGCTCGGCCACCGCGACGGCGACGGCCCCGCTGCGCAGGCATTCCTCCAGCGCCCACAACCGGTCCGGCAGGCGCGGCGTGCGGACATGCAGCAGGTCCGCCGGCGCCAGCCCGAAGCGCACGAGGCCGGGGGGATAGAGATCGTCCTCCGCGGCGATCCACACGGCCCCGCCGGAAACAGTGGGGGTAGCGGCAGCGGCCAGCAGGCGGCCGGCCGCCCAGGCGGCAAACCCGGTGGCCGCCGCATCCTCGCCGAGCCGGGGACCATGGCGGGGGCCATCGCCCGGCGCTGCGGCTTCCGCACCGGTGCGGGCGATGGTGGCGAGGGCGGCATCGGCGATTTCGTGCACCCCGCAGGCGGCCAGCCCGCCGCCGGGCAGCCCGGCATCCACCGGCCCCAGGCCCAGCGGCACCACCCGCCCCGCGCCACCGCCGGGCCGGCCGAGCGCCCCCAGCTTTGCGCGCAAGGTTTCCAGCACGCTCGCCCGCTCCACCGCCGTGTCCCCGCGTTAATGTTCCTGATTTGTTCTTTATGCCGCAATCCGCCGCCGGTTTCAACACCCCTGCTGCCGCGCGCCGAAAACCCCGGCCACAGCCGGGCCGCAGCCCGGCTGGCCCCTCTGCTCCCCCCTGCCGGTCCCTCTATTGTCAAGAAATCTGGTCCGGCCTACACTCGAATTGATTGCAGAGCCGGGCCGGCGCGGAACCACCGCGGATGGCAACCCGGCCAGCGCCGGGACCGGCCCTTCGCAGCCAAAGGCGAGAAAGGGCGAAAGCCATGTCCGTGCGCCGCGACCTGATCCCCAAGCTCCTGATGGTTCTGGCCATCCTCTTCACCGCAGCGACGGCCCAGGCCCAATCCGTCGTCGGCGGCTGGGTCGGCCAGGGGGTGGAGCCCTTCACCGGACTGCCCACGCAGGTGCAGTATTCCTTCTTCCCCACCGGCGAGTTCCAGAAGTCCTTCGCCATGCCGGGCGGCTACGACTATGTCGCCGGCACCTGGTTCACCCAGGGCGAGATCCTGCGGCTGGACGTGCGGGAGCACTACTCCACCGCCGGCGAGGGGCCGCTGCCTCCGGGCGAAAGCTGGTATTTCGAGATGCCGAACCCCAACACCCTGGTGTTGGTGAACGCCGCCTGCCCCTCGCCGCAGATGATCGATCTGTGCCGGCTGGTGCTGCAACGCGCGCAGTAGGCTGACGGCAGGCCGGGCGGGGGTTGGGCCGGGAAGCCCCCGGCCCAAGTGCCGGCGCCGTCAAGACCGTGAAACGTCCTACCGGCGGCGCCGCCGGGCGCGGGCCGGTGCCGCTTCGGCCGACTCGCCGTCGAGCAGGCTGGCGGTGGTGCCGGTGAGCGGGCCGAGGCGGGCAACCACCTCCTCCACGCTCGGCACCTCGCCCTTGGGCCGGCTTTCCAGGGCCGCGCGCATGGTGCGCACATGGGCCGGCGTGGTGCCGCAGCAGCCGCCGATGATGCGCGCCCCGGCGTCGCGCGCCAGCACCGCATAGTCGGCCATCATCTCCGGCGTGCCGTTGTAGCAGACCTCTCCGCCGCTCCATTCCGGGATGCCGCAATTGGCCTTGGAGATCCACACGTCGCCGGGCGCCAGCCGGTCGCGCGCGCTCAGCAGGCCGGCCAGCAGGTCCGGCGCGCCGGTGCCGCAATTGCCGCCGAAGGCCAACGGCGGCGGCGCCACATCGTGCACCACCTCGATCAGGCGGGTCGGCGTCACCCCCATCATGGTGCGGCCGTTGGTATCGAACGACAGGGTGACGACGGCGGGCAGGCCGACATCGGCGGCCGCCTGCAGGGCCGCCCGCACCTCGATTTCCGCCGACATGGTCTCGATCCACACCACATCGGCCCCGCCGGCCTTCAGCCCCGCCATCTGGGCGCGGAAGGAGGCCACGCCATCCTCGAAGGTGAGCGGCCCCACCGGCTGGAACAGGTCGCCCGTCGGCCCCACGGAGCCGGCGCACACCACCTGGCGGCCCGACGCGGCGATCTCGTCTGCCAGCAGGCGGGCGGCAATCTCGTTGATCTCGTGCACCCGGCCATCGAGCCCGTGCAGCTTCAGCCGGTTGGCAGTGCCGCCGAAGCTGTTGGTCAGCACGATGTCGCTGCCCGCCTCGATGAAGGAGCGGTAGTGGGCGCTGATCTTGTCCGGCTGCTCCAGGTTCCAGATTTCCGGCGCGTCGCCGTGCATCAGGCCGGCGGCGAACAGGTTGGTGCCGGTCGCCCCATCGGCCACCAGCCACTCCCGTTCCGCCAAAAGCTGTTCCAGAAGCTGCGACACGGCCCCGCCTCCCTGGCGTCACCAACGGTTGCTGCGGCCCGGCACCCGGGGCAAGGCCTTGACACCGCCACAATATAACGCCTTCCTTATATACGTCATCCGTTATGTTTGATAGGCCGCCGCTCGTGTCTCACGTGGAACGCTCGCCCGACCTGTCCGCCGATCCCTCCGCGCGCCGCCGGCGCCGCGGCTTCACGTCCATGGCGCTCACCCGGCCGGCGGCGATCCGCCGTTCCTTCAGCCGCGCCAGGATGGCGAGCCGCCTGGCATCGTCGGCCGAGGGCCACGCCATGATCTCGTCGCCCGTGCGCAGGCAGCCGGTGCACAGCTTGCTCACCGGGTCCAGCGTACACACGCCGATGCAGGGCGAAACGACGCGTTCGGCCATGGCGGCCCCCTTCCATGCCTTCCAGATCCGCTGCCGCACCTACCCGCCGCTCCCCCTCCTGGCAAGGGCGATCTCCGCGGCGGCAGCGCGCATGTCGCACGGCTCCGTCGCAATGTCGCAAACCGAGCGGCAGATGGCCCAAACCTCGTGTTCGGTGGTGGAATCGCGACCTGCTGCCGGCGCGACCGGAGGGATGGCCATGACCTTGGACGAAACCAGCGTACCGCCCGACCCATCGGGCGCCCGGGCCCCCCGCCGCGGCCGCGGAACCGGTGGCGGAGCGGAGGCCCGGCGCAGCGCCCGCCGCAGCGGTGCTTTGACCCAGGCGCGCCACATCGTCCGCACCATGAAGCCGGTGGAAATCCTCAGCGACGAGGGGCTGTCGCTGATCGAACAGAACGCCGACACGGTGCTGGAAGAAATCGGCCTGGAATTCCGCGACGATGCCGAAGCGCTGGAGATCCTCAAGGACCACGGTGCCGATGTGGACGGCACGCGGGTGCGCTTCCCCCGTGGGCTGTGCCGCAGCCTGATCCAGGCCTCGGCCCCGGCCACCTTCACCCAGCACGCGCGCAACCCCGAACGCAGCGTGGAGATCGGCGGCAACGCCACGGTGTTCGCCCCGGTGTACGGCCCGCCCTTCGTGCGCGACCTCGACCACGGCCGCCGCTACGCCACCATCGAAGACTTCCGCAACTTCGTGAAGCTGGCCTACAGCCTGCCCAACCTGCACCATTCCGGCGGTACGGTGTGCGAGCCGGTGGACCTGCCGGTGAACAAGCGCCACCTGGACATGGTGGCGAGCCACATCCTCTATTCCGACAAGCCGTTCATGGGCTCCGTCACCGCGCCGGAACGGGCGGCCGACACCGTGGACATGGCGCGCATCGTCTTCGGCACCGACTTCGTCGACCAGAACTGCGTCGTCATCAGCCTGATCAACGCCAACAGCCCCATGGTGTGGGACGGCACCATGCTGGGGGCGATGAAGGTGTATGCCAGGGCGAACCAGGCCTGCATCGTCACCCCCTTCATCCTGGCCGGTGCCATGGCGCCGGTAACGGCGGCGGGCGTGCTGACGCAGACGCTGGCGGAATCGCTGGCCGGCATGGCGTTTGCCCAGATGGTGCGGCCGGGCGCCCCGGTGGTGTTCGGCAGCTTCGCGTCCTCCATGTCCATGCAGTCAGGCGCACCCACCTTCGGCACGCCGGAACCGGCCCTGGTGCTGTACGGTGCCGCCCAACTGGCGCGGCGGCTGGGCGTGCCCTTCCGCAGTGGCGGCTCGCTGTGCGGATCGAAGATCGCCGATGCCCAGGCGGCCTACGAAAGCCTCAACACGCTGATCCCCACCGTGATGGGCGGGGTGAACTTCGTGCTGCATTCGGCGGGCTGGCTGGAAGGCGGGCTGGTGAGCAGCTACGAGAAGCTGATCCTGGACGCCGACCAGCTCGGCATCCAGCAGGCGTTCGCCGCCGGCATCGATCTGTCGGAGGACGGCCAGGCCATGTCGGCCCTGCGCGAAGTGGGGCCGGGCAGCCACTTCCTTGGCTGCAGCCACACCCAGGCGCATTTCCAGACCGCCTTCTATCGCTCGTCTGTGGCCGACAACAACAGCTTCGAGCAGTGGGAGGCCGAAGGGGCGAAGGACGCCGCGGAGCGCGCCAACACCATCTGGAAGCGCCTGCTTGCCGACTACCAGCAGCCCGCCATCGATCCGGCCCTCGCCGAAGCGCTGGACGCCTACATCCAGCGCAAGAAGGCGGAGGTGCCCGATGCGAACTATTAGCGGGTTCGCCTGCGGCGACGGCGGGCCGGGGCGACTGGAACAACCGGGCGGCTTCCATTGTCGCCGGCAAATCAATCCGTGTCGCCGGTGTGCGCGCGGCGCAGACTCGATGACAGCAATAGTCCGGGCTTCCGGCGGACCCGGCAGACCGACAGGTTCACTTCTAGGGGGTGCGTAATGGCTGACCAGGACGACGAGTTGGATCTCCGGACACTGTCCGATGAAGAACTCACCGAACAGATGTGGGACGACCTGTACGACGGTCTCGCCGATGAGATCGCCGAGGGCACGCAGATCCTGCTGGAACGTGGCTGGCAGCCCTACGAGGTCCTGACCAAGGCCCTGGTGGAAGGCATGCGCATCGTCGGCAACGACTTCCGCGACGGCATCCTGTT
>JAGQRL010000350.1 GCA_020425485.1 Rhodospirillaceae bacterium | reverse complement strand
ACATCCGCCTGATGGTCACCCGCGGGGTGAAGTCCACGCCCTATCAGGACCCGCGGATGACGGTGACCGGGCCCACCATCGTGATCATCCCGGAATACAAGGCGCCCAAGCCGGCGGTGACGGAGCGCGGCATTCGTCTCTTCACCGTGCATGTGCGGCGCGGCCGGCCGGACGTGCAGGACCCCAAGTGGAACAGCCACTCCAAGCTCAACTGCATTTCCGCCTGCATCCAGGCCACCAAGGCCGGCGCCGACGAAGCACTGATGCTGGACCCCGACGGTTTCGTGGCCACCTGCAACTCCACCCATTTCTTCATCGTCCGCCGTGGCGAGGTGTGGACCAGCACCGGCGACTACTGCCTGCTCGGCATCACCCGCGGCCATGTGCTGGAGGTGGCGCGCCGCCTGGGGATGCCGGCGCATGAGAAGCGGTTCTCGCTCACCCAGGTCTACGGTGCCGACGAAGCCTTCGTCACCGGCACCTTCGCCGGGCTGGTGCCGGTTGTAGAAGTGGACGGGCGGGTGATCGGCAGCGGTGCCGGTGGCCCGATAACGCGGCGGCTGACGGCGGCCTATGCGGACTTGCTGGAGGAGGCGTGCCAGCCGTGACCAACTTGGCCGCCGCCGCGCAGCCGACCGCCGTGCGCATCGCCATGTGGTCGGGCCCGCGCAACATCTCCACCGCGCTGATGCGCGCCTGGGAAAACCGGCCCGACACCTGGGTGGTGGATGAGCCCTTCTATGCCCACTACCTGGCCCAGACCGGGCTGGACCACCCCGGCCGGGCCGACGTGATCGCCAGCCAGCCGACCGACTGGCGGGCCGTGGTGGCGGACCTGACCGGGCCGGTGCCCGAGGGCCGCGCCATCTACTACCAGAAGCACATGGCCCACCACCTGCTGCCCGACATGGGCCGCGACTGGCTGGCCGGGGTGACCAACTGCTTTCTGGTGCGCGATCCGGCGCGCGTGCTGACCAGCTACGCCAAGGTGCGCGGCGAACCGACGCTGGCCGATACCGGGCTGCCCCAGCAGCTTGAAATCTTCCGCCGGGTGCAGGCGGAAACCGGGCGCACGCCGCCGGTGATCGATGCCGACGAGGTGCTGGCCGATCCCGCCGCAGCCCTTGCCGGGCTGTGTGCTGCCGTCGGCGTGGCGTTCGATCCGTGCATGCTGGCCTGGCCGGCGGGGCCGCGGGCCACCGATGGGGTGTGGGCCACCCACTGGTATGCCGGGGTGATCGCCTCCACCGGCTTCGCAGCACCGCCCACCGATACGCCGGACCTGCCGGCCCGCCTGCGGCCGCTGGCCGACGAGTGCGCCGGCTTCTACGCCGAACTGCGCGCCGCCGGCTGAACCGGGGTATCCGGCAAGAGCCGTCTCGTCGGGGCAGACCTGCCGGCCGAGTTCCCTTTTGCAGCGCAGCATGGGGTGGGGTAGACTGCGCCAGCTTTGCTTGTAGGGAGGCTACCCATGCCGCCGATACTGGTAAGCCTGCGCGAGGATCACCGGAACCTGAGGCGGTTGCTGGCGATCCTGGATGCAGAGATCGCCGTGTTCGAGCGCGCCGAGACCCCGGACTACGACGTGGTCACCGAGATTCTCGACTACACCCGTGAGCATATGGACCGGTTCCACCACCCCGCGGAGGACCTGGTCTACGCACGGCTGCAGAAGCGCCACCCGGAAGCCAGCGGCACCACCCACGACCTCCTGGACGATCACGTGCGGCTGGAGCAGCAGACCCAGCACTTCTCCGATGTCATGCATGCCATCGCCGAGGGCACGGAGATGTCGCGCGCCCGCGTGCTGGAAGCGGCCAAGGCCTATCTGGCCGCCCAGAGCCGGCATTTGGAGGTGGAGGAAACCTGGGTGTTCCCCGACGCCGAGCGCTACCTCACCGAGGCGGACTGGGCGGAGATCGAGCAGGAAGCCGAGAGCAGCCTCGATCCGCTGTTCGGCGACCGCGAGGGGGCGGGGTTCAGCAAGCTGCGCGCGCTGCTGGGATAGGCTGCCGG
>JAGQRL010000349.1 GCA_020425485.1 Rhodospirillaceae bacterium | reverse complement strand
GCGCGGGCCGAACTGGTGGTGCCCAGCTCCGCCCTCGCCGCGGCCATCGCCGAGGAGTGGAACGCCCAGGGCGAACAGATCCGCCCGGCGGAGATGCCGCTCACCCAGTTGGCCTTCACGGCACTCGACCGGGTGGCGCTGCTGCGCGAGGAAACCGAACGCACCCTGCTGGCCTATGGCGACACCGACCTGGTGTGCCACCGCGCCACCGGTCCGGCCGATCTGGTGGTCCGCCAGCGCAGCCTGTGGGACCCGCTGCTGGACTGGCTGGCCCAACGCTACGGCGCGCGGCTGACGGTCACCGCCGGCATCCTGCCGGCCGCCCAGCCGGCGGACGCCATCGCGGCACTGGCCCGCACGCTGGGCGAACGCGACCTGCACGGGCTGACGGCGCTGAGCGGTGCCGCTGGCGTGCTGGGGTCGCTGGTCGTGGCCCTGGCCCTGCTGGACGAGCAGATCGACGCCGACCGCGCCTTCGAAGCCTCGCAGCTCGACGAGACCTTCCAGATGGAGCAATGGGGCGAAGATGCCGAGGCCGCCGCCCGGCGCATCGGCCTCCACCGGGAAATCGCCGCCATCGCCCGTTACGCGCACCTGTCTCGCCAGTCCGGCTGATCGCCCCGGCACCACGGAATGGCGGACCGGAAGCCCCGGCCGGCACGGCGCCGGCCGCGCACGCCCGCGCTGCTCCGCCGCACCCGCTTGCACCGTGAGATTGCCGCAATCGGCCGCTACTCGCGCGGGTCACGGTCGACCCGCCCGCTCGGCTCAGCGACAGGGTCCTGCCGGAGACGCGAGGAGGGAAGAGGCACCATGACCAAGCTGGTCTTCGACAAGTCGACAGGTAAGCTCACCGGCTTCGGCAAGAGCTGGAATGCCACATCCGGCACCAGCTCCATCAACCCGCTGGCCAACAAGACCTATACCGCACCGGCCCACGCCCTGATGACGGGGACGAAGAAGACGGTGTCGGGCGTGCCGTCCAGCAAGACCTACGACAAGGACTCCTATACCGACGACAACGGCTTCTCGTGGTTCCTGTGGATCGGCCAGGGCAATCTGGGCATCCACCCGGAAGGCGGGGCTGCCGGTACGCTGGGCTGCATCGGCATCACCGACGGCGACACCCGCCCCCTGTTCGATGAGATCAAGGCGGTGATGCACGAATCCATCGAGGTGGAGGTGAAGGGCGAAGTGGGCCGCAAGGACGTAAAAGCCCTGCCGGAACCCACCCAGACGCTGATCACCAATCCGGCCGGCACTCCGCCGGTGTGGCAGAACGGCACGCTGCAGCAGATGAACAACCTGTACGACTGGTTCACCTGCAAGTGGTAGCGGCCGCGACCAAGTGGTAACCGGCAGCCCCGGCAGCCGCTATGCTGGCCGGCGGGGATCGCTGTATGGGCCGGATGGGGACCTGAAATGCTGATGGTGCAGATCGCGCTGGCCGCGGCGCTTGCCGGAACGGTGGTGGCCATGCTGCTGCTCGTCTGGGTGCTGGTGGATCTGGCGCGGCTGCGCCGCAACGCCGCCTTTGCCGACAACCTGTCCGGCTCGCTGCGCCTGCACCGGATGGTGCTGGGCGGCGATACCACCTCGCTCGACGAAGCGGCGCGCGCCCGCATCAATGCCGCCCGCACCCGGCTGCTGTCCGCCTTCGCCTGCTTTGCCGGGGCGATGACCGTGCTGTTCATATCCGGGCCGTAGGCCGTAGCTGCGGAGGGAGGACCACGATGATGCGCCGATGGCGATTGCGCCTGCCCTTGCCCCCGCTGGCGATGGTGGCCGCGGCGGTGCTTGCGGCGGCGCTTTCGGCAGCACCGCCCGCTGCCGCCCAGACCCTGATCACCCTGCTCAAGCCGGGATCGCCGGAGATCGCCCAGGTGCTGTGCGACCGCTTCACCGCCTTCGGGGTGCCGGGGGTGCGCGTGTACGCCCTGGAGAACCACCGCGTGCGCGTGGAGATCGATGCCGCGGCCCAGGCCGATCTGGACCTCGATGCGGCGGCGGAGCTGATGGTCGTCCCCGGCGCGTTCTCGATCCGCCTGGTCGGCGTCGGTCCGGGCGAGGGCTTCGAAGCGTTGCCGTGGATGGACCGGTCCATTGACCCCCTCTTCATCGCCACCCAGCCGATCGTGACCAGCGCCGACCTTGCCCATGTGGAAGCCTCCACCGACCAGTTCGGCCAGCCAACGCTGCTGTTCCGCCTGGATGCGGACGGGGCGCGGCGCTTCGGCGAGGCGACGGCGGCGCATCTGGGCGAGGCGATCGCCATCGTCATCGATGGCCGGGTGCTGTCGGCCCCCATCGTCTATGAGCCCATCCTCAGCGGCAGCGGCATGATCAGCGGCCTGCGATCACCGCAGCAGGTGGCGCAGTTGGCCGCGGTGCTGCAGGCCGGGCCGCTGCCGGAGCCCCTGGAACTGCTGGCATCGGAGATCGTCAGCGTCGACCACGAAGGCATTCCCGTCTGCACCAGCGGCTGACCCGAGCCCGCACCATGGAAGGCTGAGAAACCATGTCGATCCACAGCGTGCTTTCTGCCGCGTCGCGCCGGTGGCGGTTCGCCCTTGGCGCCCCCATCGCCGCGGCAATGCTGGCAGCGATACCGGCCGCGATGGTCCCTGCGCCGGCCGCTGCGCAGACCTACACCAGCATTATCGAGCCGGGATCGCCGGAAATCGCGCAAACCATCTGCGCGCGCCTGCGCACGCTGGACTTGCCGAACGCCCGGGTGCTGCCCATCGCCGGGGGGCGGCTGGCGGTGGAGACCAACACGGCCGACCATCCCAACATCAATGGCGCCACCCTCGCTGCCGTGCTCACCCAGCCCGGCATGTTCGGCCTGCATGCCGCATCCGACCGGCCCGTTGAGGGGCTGGAAGAACGCCGCCCGGCCCATGCCGACGCCGCCAGCGTGTTCGTGGCGCCCGATGCGTTCGTCACCAACGCCGATCTGGCGGGCGTGCAGGCGGTGGCCAATCAGACGGACAGGGCCGTGGTGGTGGTTCTGTCAGACCAGGGCTCGCAGCGCCTGCAAGGCTCCAGCGCCACCCTTGTCGGCCGGCACCTCGCCGTCGTCGTGGACGATGTGGTTTGGGACCTGCAAGCGGTGGATGCGCCCATCGCCGACGGCCGGCTGCGGTTTTCCGCCAGCGGAACCGATCTGGGGCCGGTCGGGCTGGTGGCCGTACTGGCCGGCGGGCCGCTGCCGGACGGTCTGCACATCGTCGGAAGCCAGCTCGGCAGCGAAGATCCCGGTGCCGTGCCCACCTGCACCAGCAACTGAAACCGGCCGGCACAGAGAAGAGAGCCAGACGCCATGACGATCCACAGCCTGCTGGCCACCGCGTCGCGCGGGTGGCGGTTTGCCCTTGGCCTTCCCCTGGCCGTCGCGGTGGTGTCCGCGATGGTCTCAACGATGGCGGCCACGCCGGCCGCTGCGCAAACCCTCACCAGCATCATCAAGCCCGGATCGCCGGAAATCGCCGCGACCCTGTGCGCCCGCCTGCATGCGCTGGGCGTGCCCGGCGCCCGCGTGTTCGACCTGGGCGGGGACCGGGTGCAGGTGGAACATCCCGCCGAGCCGGTGCCCGGCCTCACCCCCGCCATGGTCAACGCAGTGCTGACGCGGCCGGGCCATGTCAGCCTGCACGCCGCGGCGGCGGCACCGCAGGAGGGCTATGTCTCGCGGCCCCAGCCGGGCGGCGCCCTGGGGCTCGTCTACATCGATCCCCGGCCGCTGATGACGACCGAGCATGTGGAGCGGGCGGAGATCACCGACCAGCTTGGCCCGCCCTCCATCCATGTGCTGCTCACCGAGGCGGGGGGCGCACGGCTCGCCGAAATCACCTCGGCCCATATCGGCGAGATGCTGGCCATTGTCGTCGACGGCACGGTGGTGTCGGCCCCGCGGGTGATGGAGCCGATCCTCGGCGGCTCGGCCATGATCACCGGCCTCGACAACACCGAGGACGCCATGGTGCTGGCAGCCCTGCTGACGGGCGGCCCGCTGCCGGAGGGAACCGAACTGCTCGGCTCCCAGCTCGGCAGCAGCGGCCCCGACGCCGTGCCCACCTGCACCAGCGACTGAGCGGCACTGTCTCCGCGCGGCTCCCCGCCGCCGCGCAACCGCGCTATGCTGGGGCGAACCGCACTGCCGGGAACCGGCCAGCCGCAGCGCCGGCCGTGGCGTCGACCCTCGGGCCTACGGTCGCGCCCACCGCACTGCCTCCTGCGGCGCCGAACGGCTGCACCCTTTTCCCGCGGGTCGATTCCTGCAACTATGTTGCGTTGCAACACTCTCGCCGCGGCGCAGCAAGAGTGCTATTGATGTGAGAAATCGGTACCAAGACTAATCGCACTGGGAGTACGTCGGATGCGTGAGATCGTTGAACAGCTCGACCGCAAGCGCAAGGCCGCGGAGCTCGGTGGCGGTCATCGCCGCATCCAATCCCAGCACAAGAAGGGCCGCCTGACGGCGCGGGAACGCATCGAACTGCTGTTCGACGAAGGCAGCTTCGAGGAATGGGACATGTTCGTGGAGCACCGCTGCCACGACTTCGGCATGGCCTCCTCCAAGATCCCCGGCGATGGCGTGGTTACCGGCTACGGCACGGTGAACGGCCGCCCGGTCTTCCTGTTCAGCCAGGACTTCACGGTGTTCGGCGGCTCGCTCTCCGAAGCCCATGCCGAGAAGATCTGCAAGAT
>JAGQRL010000040.1 GCA_020425485.1 Rhodospirillaceae bacterium | reverse complement strand
TAGCGCGCGGCACCGGTGGCGTCCGCCATGGGCATGCGGCACAGGTTGACGGCAAGCCGGTGGCCCGAGGTGTAGGTGTCGACCAGGAGGAGAAGCTGCCCGCAGGGCCGGTCGAGCAGAAAGTTCAGGTGGTCGCGCAGCACCTGGCGCTGGGTTTGGATATGTACGTCGAGGATGTTCTTGCCGGTGGTGTCGGCGCCGATGCGCTCGACGATGCCGCTGCCCACCAGCCGCAGCCACAAGGTGTCGGGATCCTCGCGCTCGGTGATCGACATGTTCTTCAGGATGCGCACGACGGCCGAAGGGTCGAGATGGCTGCGCCGCGGCAGCGTGCCGGCAGAGGCGAGCGACCGCCAATGCTCCATCCAGATCCGTGCGCCTTCCGATGCCCTGGCCAGCGCTTCCTCAAAAGTCGCTGTTACCCTTAAGTCCGTTCCGCTCGCCTGGGGCATCGTCCGTCCGGTCGTTTCGGCCTTGCGTCGGCAGTGGCCGACTCACCGGCGATACTGGCAAAGCCGGGCGGCCCGGGCCACTGCCCGCCGCCTCCGGGCCGGCCCAGGGCAGGCCGGCAAATTGCCACAGCGCGGTGCAGTTGAGCTTCCTCACATCGGCTCGCCACACAGGGCGGCGACGCGGCGGCGCAATTCCGGCACCACATCCTCGGCAAACCAGGGGTTGCGCTTCAGCCAGGCGGTGTTGCGCCAGCTCGGATGGGGCAGCGCCAGGTAGTCCGGCAGATGCTCGCGGAAGGCACGCACCGTGTCCGTCATGCTGCGCCGGCGCGCCGGCCCCCGGTAGCGGGCCTGGGCGTAGGAGCCGACCAGCAGGGTCAGCTCGACCGCCGGCATCAGCGCCAGCAGCCGCGGGTGCCAGAGCGGCGCACATTCCGGGCGTGGCGGCTTGTCGCCGCCCGCCGTGTCCTGGCCGGGATAGCAGAACCCCATGGGCACGATGGCGACGCGGGCGACGTCGTAGAAGCGGTCGCGGTCGAGCCCCATCCAGTCGCGCAGGCGGTCGCCGCTGGGATCGTTCCAGGGAATGCCGGTGGCGTGCACCCGGGTGCCGGGGGCCTGGCCGACGATGAGCAGGCGGGCGGTGGGCGAAACCCGGAACACCGGCCGCGGCCCCAGGGGCAGGTGGGCGGCACAGTGGGTGCACGCCGCAGCCTCCGCCGCGACCGCCGCCAGGCTGTCCACGGCCAGCCCCTAGGTGGACACCAGGGCCAGCAGTTCGCCCACGAAGGCGGGCACGATTTCCGTGGCCGGGCCGTGGTGGTGGCGCTCGAACAGGTCGGAGCCTTCTGACGGCTCCAGGTTCAGCTCCACAGACTGGGCGCCGAACAGCCGCGCCTCGCGCACGAAGCCGGCGGCCGGGTAGACGTGTCCCGACGTGCCGATGGACAGGAACAGGGCGCAGCGTTCCAGGGCTTCGCCGATGCGCTCCATTTCCAAGGGGATCTCCCCGAACCACACCACATGGGGGCGCAGGCCGCCAAGCTGCCCGGTATCGGGGCAGCGGGTTTCCACCGTCAGGTCGTCGCGCCACTCCACCACCCGCTCGGTGAACACCGACCGCGCCTTCAGCAGCTCGCCATGCATGTGGATGAGGTTGCGGCTGCCGGCGCGCTCATGCAGGTCGTCGATGTTCTGGGTCACCACCAGCACTTCGCCGGGCCATTTGTCCTCCAGCTCCGCCAGGGCCGCATGGGCGGCGTTGGGCTGGATCTCCGGGTCGGCCAGCGCCCGCCGCCGGGCATTGTAGAAGGCATGCACCAGCGCCGGATTGCGGGCAAAGCCTTCGGGGGTGGCCACGTCCTCCAGCGAATGCCTGGCCCAGATGCCGTCGGGATCGCGAAAGGTATCGAGGCCCGACTCCTTGGAGATCCCCGCCCCGGTGAGGACAACGATCCGATCGCCCGGCTTGATCTGCATACTTGCGCGCGCCCCCCGTGAGTGCGGTACATCCGCCGATGGCAAAATCGTAGCCGAGGGACGCCGCCCATGACCACCCGAGTTCTGTTCGTGTGCAGTGGCAATATCTGCCGCTCGCCCACCGCCGAGGCGGTGATGCGCAAGCGCGCCGCCGATGCCGGGCTGGACGTGGTTGCCGACAGTGCCGGGTTCGAGGCCTACCACGTGGGCGATCCGCCCGACAGCCGCGCCCAGGCCGAAGCGCGGCGGCGCGGCTACGACCTGTCCGGCCAGTCGGCCCGGCGCCTGCACCCTGACGACTTCGAGGAGTTCGACCTGCTGCTGGGCATGGACCGCGGCCATGTCGCCGGCATCCACCGGCTGGCCCAGCGCAGCGGCATCGACGGCGCCGGCAAGGTGCACCTGTTCCTGAATTTCACCGACGACCTGCACGGCCTCGATGTGCCCGACCCCTATTACGGCGGCGCCCGGGAGTTCCAGACCGTGCTCGACCTGGTGGAACGCGGTGTGGATGCCCTGATCGCCCATCTGTCCGCCCAACCCGCACAGTGACCGGCTCGGCCGGCGACGCAGCGATGGACATTGCGGCGGTCGCCCGCCACACGGCGGCAGCGCTGGGCGTGCGCGTTACTGCCGCGGTGGCGCTGGAGGGCGGATCGACGGGCACGGTCGCCCGCTGCGACCTCATCGACGGCAGCCGCGTGGTCGCCAAGCTGCACGGCGGCAGCGGTGCGCCCCCGGCGGCCGAGGCGGCCCAGCTTGAAGCGATCCGCGCCACCGGGGCATTTCCGGTGCCGGCGGTGCTGCACGCCGGCGACCGCCTGCTGGTGCTGGAATGGATCGAAACCGACGATCCGCGCCATCCCTGGTCGCCGGCCATTGCCGCGGAAGCCGGCGCCCGCCTCGCCCACCTCCACCGCACCACGGGACCGGCCTGCGGCTTCGCCGACCAGACCTGGATCGGCCGCGTGCCGCAGCCCAATCCGTGGACCCGCCGCTGGTCCGTGTTCTTCGCCCGCCAGCGCCTGGGGCCGCTGGTCGACGCATGCCGGGCCGCCGGGCGCCTGCCGGCCGAGCTGGCGGGCCGCCTCGCCGGCTTTGCCGCCGCCTTGCCCGAGCGGCTGCCCGAGCAACTGGCCGAACCGGCCTGCCCGGTGCTTCTGCACGGCGACCTGTGGCCGGGCAACCTGCTGGTGCGCGGCGGCCGCATCGTCGGCCTGGTGGACCCGGCCCTGCACTACGGCCATCCCGCCCTCGATCTCGCCACCCCCGGCGCCTATGGCACGGTGCCGGCGGATTTCGCCGCCGCCTACCGCTTAGCGGGCGGCCTGTGGCCGGGCGACGGCGTGCTGGCCACCCATCGCCTCTGGCCACTGCTCGTCAACCTGCTGTATTGGGACGCCGGGCTGGTGGACCGGGTGGCCGCAACCCTTGCTGCCGCCATCGACGGTCCGCCCGCCATGTCCTAGGCTCGGCCTGAATTCCGGCCTCTTCTCCAGATACCCGTGAGATATCCATGCCCGTGACACAGATTCTGCCGCGCAAGGTCCAGACCCTGATCAAGCGCATCGAGGTCTCCGGCGACAAGGAGAGCCTGCCCGAACACGCCGGGCTGCACTATCGCAAGGTGCTGCGCGCGCTGTTCGAAACCGGGCGCTACGGCACCTATCTGGAAATCGGCACGTCGACCGGCGGCACCCTGGTGCTGGCCACCGGCCGGGTGATCGCCGTCGACCCGGATTTCCGGCTCACCCGCAACGTGCTGCCGGGCATGACCGAGCTGCACGCCTTCCAGACGACGTCGGACGACTTCTTCGCCACCCAGGACCCGATCGCCCTGATGCAGGGCGCCACCATGGACCTGGCCTTCCTCGACGGCATGCACCTGTTCGAGTTCCTGCTGCGCGACTTCATCAACACCGAGAAGGTGTCGGCCCCCGGCACGCTGATCCTCATGCACGATTGCCTGCCCCTGAACGGGGTGATGGCCCAGCGCGACCTGGTGGATGTCGATGCCCGCACCGACCGCTATTTCGGCTGGTGGGCGGGCGATGTGTGGAAGATGCTGCCGATCCTGGCGGAACACCGGCCCGACCTGAAACTGGCCTGCATCAATGCCCCGCCCACCGGGCTGGTGGCGATCAGCGGGCTCGATCCGCAATCCACGGTTCTGTCGGACCGCTACGAGGAGATCGTCGCCCGCTACGCCGAGGAGGAGCTGGACACGCCGGGGGCGAGAAGCCTGCACGAGCGCTTCCGGCCGCGCCCGGCCGCCCAGGCCCTGGCCGATCTGGGCCACCCCATCAGCGCCGGCTGACAGCGGCGGTCTACGGGGCACCTTGCGGTCCGTCCGCACCGGCCCCGCACCGGTGGGAGCCACGTCAAGGAACAGGCGGCGGGCCGGCGGCGTTGGTAGGGGGAGCGATCCCTCTACCGGAGCCTACCTATGTCGATCCCGCCGCTCGACCCGCCGCGCCCCATCGCACCGGGCGGCCACGGCCGCCGTGTCGGCGTGGAGGTGGAGCTGGGCGACATTCCGGCGTCCGCCATGGCCGAAGCCGTGCAGGCCCGCTTCGGCGGCGCCCTCGTGGAGCTGGATCCCCACCTCTTTGAAGTGCGCGGCGCCCGCTATGGCACCTGGCTGACCAAGCTGGACACCCGCTACGCCCACCAGGCCGCCCGCCAGCGCACCGATCCCGCCGATCCCCAGTCGGCCCCCAACCAGATCCTCCACGACATCGCCCAGGTGACCGACAAGGTGGTGGCCGACGTGATGCAGGTGTGGATGCCCACGGAGCTGGTGGCCCCGCCCGTGCCCTATGGCGCCCTGCCGCTGCTGGACGGATTGCTGATGGACATGCAGGCCCAGGGGGCGACGGGCACCCGCGCCTCGCCCCTCTATGCCTTCGGCGTCCACCTCAATGTGGAGATCGCCACGGCCGAGGCGGACTGGCTGCTGGCGGTGCTGCGCGCCTATGTGCTGTGCTCGGACTGGCTGCGCTCGCTCATCCGCGTGGATCTGGCGCGCCGGATGGTGCCGTATGTCGATCCCTTCCCCGACGACTATGTGGCCCGCATCCTCGACCCCGCCTATGCGCCCGACCTGGACGGGCTGATCGCCGACTATCTGGCCGACAACCCCACCCGCAACCGGGAGGTGGACCTGCTGCCCCTGTTCGCCTGGCTGGCACCCGATCAGGTGGCCGCCGCCACCACCGACGAGCGGGTGCGCGGCCGGCCGGTGTTCCACTACCGCCTGCCCAACGCCGACCCGGAGGATGGCGAGTGGAGCCTGGTGGGCGAGTGGAACCGGATGATGGCGGTGGAGCGCCTGGCGGAGGATCCACAGAGGCTGAGCGCCATGGCGGCGGCCTGGCTGGATGGCCACCACCGCGGCCGGCGTTCCGCCTGGCCGGAAGACTGCCGAGAGTGGCTGCCCGCCGGTGCCTGAGGGTGTGCGATACGTGCCCCGGCGCCCGCTGATCGCGGTCACCAGCTCGCGCCGCCGGGCGCTCGTCACCATGGTTCTCAACCGGCTGGCGCTGTGGCGGGCCGGGGCGCGCACGGTGCGCCTGTTTCCCGGCCGCGAACGCTCGCTGGAGGATGTGCACGGCATCGTGGTCGGCGGCGGCGACGATATCGACGTGCGCCTCTACGACGACGCGCTGACGCTGGACACCCGCATCGATCCCGACCGCGACGCGCTGGAAATTCGCGTGCTGCGCCATGCCGAAGCGCGCGGCCTGCCGGTGCTGGGGGTGTGCCGCGGGGCGCAGATGCTGAACGTCTACCGCGGCGGCACGCTGCACACCGATGTGCGCCGCGCCTATGCCGGCTTTCCCCGCCACCGCACGGTGCTGGCCAAGCGCTGGGTGACCGCCACGGCCGATAGCCTGCTGCGGCGGCTCTATGGGCGCGAGCGCTTCAAGGTGAACTCGCTGCACAGCCAGGCGATCGACCGGCCGGGCCGGCATGTGCGCATCGTCGCGCGCGACGAATACGGCGTGACCCAGGGCATCGAACTGGTGCCGGATAGCGGGGCGGCCGATGCGCCGGGCTTTGCCGCCATCGGCGTGCAGTGGCACCCGGAATTCCTCATCCTCAACCGCCGCCAACAGGGGCTGTTCCGCTGGCTGGTGGGCCAGGCGAAAAAGCAGGTGGGCCGCCCCGGCAAACCCGTTGACTAGCGGCCGCCGGCCACGTCCACCAACGCGCCGGTGACGTAGGACGCTTCGTCGGACGCCAGCCACAGCGCCACCGCCGCCACCTCCTCGGCCGTGCCGCTGCGGCCGATGGGCAGGCCCGGCCCCAGCCGGGCGCAGCGCTCGGGCTCGCCGCCCAGCGCGTGGATCTCCGTTTCGATGATGCCGGGACGTACGGCGTTCACACGTACACCCGCCCCGCCGACCTCGCGGGCCAGGCCGATGGTCATGGTGTCGACCGCCCCCTTGGTGGCGGCGTAGTCGATATACTCGTTGGGCGAGCCGATGCGGGACGCCGCCGACGACATGTTGACGATGGCCCCGCCGGCGCCGCCGTGCTCGGTGGACATTCGGCGCACCGCCTCGCGCGCCACGATGAAGGCGCCGAACACGTTGACCGCCAGCACCCGGGCAATGCGCTCGCCCGACATGTCCTCAAGGCGCGATTGCAGGGCGACGATGCCGGCATTGTTGATCACCGCATCGAGCCGGCGGAACTTGCGGTCCACCGCATCGAACAGCGCCACCACCTGCGCCTCGTCGGCCACATCGGCCTGGAAGGCCGCGGCATGGCGGCCGCAGGCGCGCACCTCGGCGCACACGGCTTCGGCGGCCTCGGCATTGCCGGCGTAGTTCACCGCCACGTCCCAGCCGCGGGCGGCGGCAAGGCGCGCGCAGGCGGCGCCGATGCCGCGGCTGGCGCCGGTGATCAGCATGGTCTTGGTCATGGGGCCTCCGCTCGCTGCGATGGGGGATGGACGCTAAAGCAATCTTCGATTGGGCTGTACCAGCCCACTCCCCCGCCCGGCCGCCCAAACCATTGTAGACTATTGGGTGGCCGGGCGGGGGAGTGGGCCGGAACCGATTGGAATGGCGGTGCAAACCGCTCTACACGCGCCGGACCAGCACCAGCAGGGCCGTCAGCAGGATCACGGCACCGGCCTGGTGGGCCGCCGCCAAGGCCACCGGCACCACTTCCAGCAAGGTGAAGATGCCGAGGCACACCTGCACGATCGCCGCCGCCCCCACTGCCAGGGCCGCCCCGCCGGTACGTGGATCGGCAAGGCAGCGCAAGCATGCCGCCAGGGCCCCCAGCATGGTGAGGAAGCCGAGCCAGCGGTGGATGAACTGCACCAGCCCGCGGGTTTCCACCGCGTTGAGGATGGCGGGATCGAGCGCGAAAGCCTCCGGCGGCACCACGGCCCCGTTCATCAGCGGCCAGGTGTTGTACACCATCCCGGCGTCCAGCCCGGCGGTGAAGGCGCCCCAGACGATGGTGACGGCGAGCAGCCCCAGCGTCGCCCAGACATGCCGGCGCAGGCCCGGCCGCGTATGCTCTCCACGGCTGCGGCCCGCCGCGGCGTCGCGCAGATCGAACGCCGTCCACACCAGCAGCACGTAGATGCCCAGCGCCACCGCCAGATGGGCGGCCAGGCGGTAGTGGCTGACCGACGGGCGGTCGACCAGCCCGCTCTGCACCATGAACCAGCCGAGCAGCCCCTGCAGCGCCCCCAGGCCCAGCAGCACCAGCAGCCGGCGGTGATAGCCCTGGGGGATGGCGCCGCGCAGCCAGAACACCAGCAGCGGCAGGGCGTAGACCACGCCAATCAGGCGGCCCCACAGCCGGTGCAGCCATTCCCAGAAGAAGATCTGCTGGAACTCCGCCAGCGACATGCCGCTGTGGATTGCCCGGTATTCCGGGGTTTCGCGGTAGAGGTCGAACACGCGGTGCCATTCCGCCTCGCTCAACGGCGGCAGGGCGCCGATCAGCGGCCGCCACTCCACCATGGACAGGCCGCTTTCGGTGAGCCGGGTGATGGCGCCGATCACCGTCATGGCAAACACCATGAAGGCGGTGAACAACAGCCACAGGGCGATGGCACCGGGGCGGGTGCCAGGGCGCGTAGTGGTATCGGCGTGGCGGTCGGCAAGCGTGGTCATGGCCAAAGGTCCAGGCGGCGGGCGTCGTCATCGGCTTGTAGCACAAGTGCCGCCGGCTGCGTGTCCCCGCGGTGGCGGCGCAGACCCGCGCGACCCGCACGTCGTGCACGGCGCGCAAGCCCCTGCCGGCCCGTGTCAGCCATGCCGGCGCGCCCATCGATTGTTGACACACAACAAGTCTATTCACGACAGTCGGCTGCCGACCGACGACACCGAGGGCACCATCCATGCTTCTGCGAACCGCCCTGATCGGCCTTGCGGCCATCTCCCTCGTCGCCTGTGAGTCGACCTCCGAGGAGCAGGCCGAGCCCCAGACTGTGGCCCAGGCGGAGCAGGCCGAACCGCAGGCGCCGGCCCAGGCTGCGCCCCAGGGGGCACCACAGGCTGCGCCGCAGACGAGGGCGGTTCCGCCGCGGCTGACCATCCTGCCCGACAGCGCCGCCCCCCTCACCATCGCCGAGGCGGAGGCCGCCTTGTCCGGCCATGTGGTGGACGGCACCACCCAGCGCGGCAGCTACTACGTGACCCGCTACAACCCGGACGGCACGGGCACGGTGGTTCTGGAAGACGGCGAAGCCTATCCCTTCTACTGGCGCATCGACGGCGACCTGTTCTGCACCACCTACGTCACCGAAGAGTGCGGCACCGTCTATCTGGTGGATGGCTGGTACGTCATCGCTGCGGACAGGATCGTGCTGGCCCACCAGCGCGTGATCGACGGTGTTTCCCTGCCGGACTGGGCGATCGCCGGGCTGGAGTGAAGCAGCCGGCCTGGGCTGGCCACGCCGATACACGGGGCTGCGCGGGCATCCGCCTTGGGCTACATAAAGTCGCCAAGACAGCCTGCGGAGAGCCGCGCGATGGCCGACACGACCGAGATTGCCAATGCCCTGGTGCGCTGGTTCGCCGCCGTGGACCGGCGCGACTGGGCGGCGGCCCGCGCCCTCATGGCGACCCCGTTCCACCTGGACTATTCCAGCCTCGGCGCCGGCCCGGCGTCAGACCTCGACCCGGCCGACGTGCTGGCCGGCTGGCAAACCCTGCTGCCCGGCTTCGATGCCACCCACCACCAGATCGGCAACCTCGACATCGCAGCAGATGGCGAAAGCGCCACGGTGGCCTGCTACGTGACAGCCACCCACGTGATCGCGGAGGCGACGGAGGGCCGGGTGTGGACCGTGGTGGGCAGCTACACCATCCCGATGGCGCACACGGATGCCGGCTGGGTGCTGGCCGGCTGCACCTTCCATTTCAAGTACCAGGACGGCAACACCGAGCTGCCGGCCCGGGCGCGCGAGCGGTTGGCGCAGCAGCCGTAGCCGGCCGGGCGCCTGTTCCCGCGCGTTACCCCACCGCCGCGGCGATGGCCTTGCCCAAGTCCTGGGTGGAAGCCTTGCCGCCCATGTCCGGCGTGCGGGTGCCGCCATCCGCCAGCACCGCCTCGATGGCGCCCATCACCGCCGCCGCCGCAGCGGCCTGGCCCAGATGCTCCAGCATCATGGCGCCGGACCAGATCTGGCCGATGGGGTTGGCGATGTTCTGCCCGGCGATGTCCGGTGCCGAACCGTGCACCGGCTCGAACATGCTGGGGGCGGTGCGCGCCGGGTTGATGTTGGCAGACGGCGCGATGGCGATGGTGCCGGTGCAGGCGGGGCCGAGGTCGGACAGGATGTCGCCGAACAGGTTGGAGGCCACAACCACGTCGAACCAGTCGGGGTTGCGCACGAAATGGGCGGCCAGGATGTCGATGTGGAACTGGTTCCACTTGATGTCCCGGAACTCCGTGGCGACGGCGGACACCCGGCGGTCCCAGTACGGCATGGTGTGGATGATGCCGTTGGACTTGGTGGCCGAGGTGAGCTGCTTGCGCGGGCGCGAGCGGGCCAATTCGAAGGCGTAGCGGACGATGCGGTCCACCCCGGTGCGGGTAAACACCGTTTCCTGCACCACCATCTCCCGCTCGGTGCCGGGGAACAGGTGGCCGCCGATCTGGGAATATTCGCCCTCGGAATTCTCCCGCACGATGACGATGTCGATGTCGCCGGAGGTGCGGCCGGCCAGCGGGCAGGGCACGCCGTCGAACAGCCGCACCGGGCGCAGGCTGACATACTGGTCGAACTCGCGGCGGATGGGGATCAGCAGGCCCCACAGCGACACATGGTCGGGCACGCCGGGAAAGCCGACCGCGCCCAGATAGATGGCGTCGTAGCCGCGCAGTTGCTCGATGCCGTCGGGCGGCATCATCTGGCCGGTGGCGCGGTAGGTCTCGCAGCTCCAGTCGAAGTGATCCCACTGGAAGCTGAAGCCGAAGCGCGCTGCCGCGGCGTCGAGCGCGCGGATGCCTTCGGGCATCACTTCGGTGCCGATGCCGTCGCCGGGAATCACCGCGATGCGATAGGTCGCCATTGGTCTCGTCCTCCCCATGCCGGCGCACGCAGGGCCGCCGGCTGCCGCTCCTGGACGGAGCTTGTGATCACACCTTGGCAGATGTTTTTGTTTCGATACATCCGGGTGCGCTTGCGCTTGTCATCCAACTCCCCGTAGGAGAGGGAAAGTCACCATCGGGAGCCAGGCCAATGCCGTTCCTCGCCCAATCGCTGGACCGCGTCAAACCGTCGCCGACCATCGCCGTCACCACCAAGGCGGCGGAGCTGAAGGCCGCCGGCCGCGACGTTATCGGCCTCGGCGCCGGCGAACCGGACTTCGATACGCCGGACAACATCAAGGCCGCCGCCATCGCCGCCATCCAGGCGGGCCAGACCAAGTACACCGCGGTGGACGGCACCCCGGCGCTGAAGGATGCCATCGTCGCCAAGTTCAAGCGCGAGAACGGGCTGGACTACACGCGCGACCAGATCACCGTGGGCACCGGCGGCAAGCAGGTGATCTACAACGCCATGGTGGCGACGCTGGACCCCGGCGACGAGGTGATCATCCCGGCCCCCTACTGGGTGAGCTATCCCGACATGGTGCTGCTGGCCGGCGGCGAGCCGGTGATCGTCGACTGCCCCTCGCAGGCCGGCTTCAAGCTGCAGCCCGAGGAGCTGGAAAAGGCGATCACGCCGAAGACCAAGTGGATCATCCTCAACAGCCCGTCCAACCCCACCGGGGCCGCCTACAACCGCGAGGACATGAAGGCCGTTACCGACGTGCTGATGCGCCACCCGCAGGTGCATGTGCTGACCGACGACATGTACGAGCACCTGGTCTACGACGGCTTCGAGTTCGTTACGCCGGCCCAGGTGGAGCCGGGGCTGTATGAACGCACGCTGACCATGAACGGCGTGTCCAAGGCCTATGCCATGACCGGCTGGCGCATCGGCTACGCCGGCGGGCCGAAGCCGCTGATCAAGGCGATCGCCAAGGTGCAGAGCCAGAGCACGTCGAACCCCTGCTCCATCAGCCAGGCGGCGGCGGTGGAAGCGCTGAACGGCACCCAGGACTTCATCCCCGAGCGGGCGGCCATCTTCCAGCAGCGCCGCGACATGGTGGTGGAGATGCTGAATGCGGCGGACGGCATCACCTGTGCGGTGCCGGAAGGGGCGTTCTACGTCTATCCCTCCTGTGCCGGTGCCATGGGCAAGACCACGCCCGACGGCAAGCTGCTGGCGACGGACGAGGATTTCGTGACCTACCTGCTGGAGAGCGAAGGCGTGGCGGTGGTGCAGGGGGCGGCCTTCGGGCTGTCGCCGTTCTTCCGCATCTCCTATGCCACCTCCACCGAGGCGCTGACGGAAGCCTGCACCCGCATCCAGCGGGCCTGCGCCGCCCTGAAATAGAGGTCCGCCCCATCCTCGCCACGCTGATCTGGTTCGCTGTCGGCTGAGCCGAAACAGCGAACCGGACCGGCGAGCGAGGAGGCAGACCATGGCGACAGGGATCATCCGGCACATCGGCCGTGCGGGCTGGCTGCGCATCTGGCTGGCATTGGCCGGCGGGCTCGGCCTGGCTGCGGCCGCCACCCCGGCGGCCGCCCAGCCGGTGCTGGAACCGGCGGAGGTGCGCAGCGAGGCGAGCGCCATCCTCGACCATCTCGGCATCGTCTGGCGCGACCTGGAGGTGCTGGAAACCGAGCGCGGCGCCGTGGTGCGCGTGCTCGACCCCAGCTTCACCGTCGGCGAGCCCCCGCTCAGGGTGGACCTGGCCGACCTGACGGTGGAAATGACCGCGCTTGAGGACAACACCGTCCGCTTCAAGGTCACCACCGGCACGCCGCTGGCGGAAACCTACACCGCAGACGGCCGCCACGACGCCAGCCTGACGACCGGCCGCATGCAGGTGCAGGGGCTGTGGGCGCTACAGGCGCGGCGCATCTTCGACCTGCACGCGGACATCGAGAGCCTGGCGCTGACCAGCAACGACGGCCTGATGCAGTTCACCATCGACCGCGTCGCCGCCGATCTGGAGATGCCGGTCACCGCACCGGGCCGGCTGTGGGCGGCCGTGGAGATCGGGCCGATGGAAATGCGGGTCGCCGGCATCGTCATGTTCGCCGCCGACGTCCTGGAATTCCACATGGAGGCGGACGGCTACGACCCCAGCATCGACATCAACTTCCGCCGCGACTTCGGCACCTCGCCGCTCGGCCTGCCCGGCGAACCGCCGCAGACCGATGCCGCCCTGCGCACCCTGATGGGCCGCATCTGCACCGATCTGGCGCACATCGCCGAGCGTGCGGAGTTCGGCTTCCGCCTGGAGGGGATGACCGGCGGCGAAATGGGCCAGGTGCCCACGGGCTCCATGGCCGGCACGCTGGTGATGGACGGGCTGCTGGAACCGGCGACCGAAATCCGCATCACCTTCGATGCCAATGGCCTGGACTTCTCCGCGGTGGACAACCCGCCGCCTGAGGATGCGGCCCCCTTCGTCGCCCGCGAAGCCAGCCTGTCGGCCGCCTGGACCGACGCCCCGGTGGGCGCCATCCTCACCAGTGTCGGCAGCACGCTCACCAACGGGCCGCAGGAGCTGGACGCCGCCGGCGGGGTGATGGCCATGCAGGTGCTGTGGCTGCTGGCGCGCAGCGACCTCCATCTCGTGCTGGACGACCTGACCTATGTTGCCGACGGGTTCCGCGTCGCGGCGTCCGGCGAAGGCCGCATCGATCCCCTGTCGGCCTTCGGCTCGGTGTGGTCGGCGGAGGTGGAGATGGCCGGGCTCGACGGGCTGATTGCGGCCGCCGAATCGTCGGGCGCACCGGCGGAGATGCGCTCGGTGCTGCGCTTCATGGCGGAGGTGGGCCGGCCGGGCGAGCCGGGGCCGGATGGGCTGCCGGTGCTGGACTTCTCGCTCTACGGCGATGCCAACGGCTCCATGGGGATCAATGACACCGACCTGCGCCCGCTGCTCGGGCTGCGCTACCCCTAGCCGGCGACGGTAGCTGCTACGGCATGCATCGCGTGGACGGCGCCGTGGGCTGCGGGTAGGATTCGCAGCCGTCCGGCGGGGCTGTCGCCGGGGCAACGGGCGGGGCAACGGGCGGGGCGACAGGGTGTCGCGGAGCAGCCGATGCCGCCACAACCATCAGGTGCAGCCCAGGCGCCGGATCCGCGTTGTCCGTGCGACATGGAATCGCAACAGTGTCGAAGATATCTCAATCCTTTGGCCGGGAATTTCAGGAAGCGGCTTGAAAGCGCGGCCGATCACCCCTGCATGCAGGCGAGTTGTGCACAGTGCCGCGAGTCTGAAGTGGCACCCATATGTCAAGGAGAAATCCGTGCTGCACGGCACCCCGTCAACGAAATTGATTTGAAAAAGTATAGGCTTTCAGTGGGTTATTGGGTCGCCCAAAAAACAGGCAACGCGTGCCCGCCCGCCGGAATCCCCGGCCGACGGCGTTTGTCCCTCAAGTTGTCGACAGAGTTATCCACAGGAATCGTGGATATCACCGAAGCGTCATATTTTCTCGTCACTTACGCCGCCGCCCAATGGTTAATGACACACCGGTGACCAGCGATCCCCCCAACGCCGCAGCGCCGGCGGAGGGGCGACGGGTGCGCCGCAGCATTGCCGACGGCGTGGCGGTGATCGAGTCGCACCTGCGCACCCTGCCCAATGCGCCGGGGGTCTACCGCATGCTCGGTGCGGACGGTCAGGCGCTTTACGTCGGCAAGGCGCGCTCGCTGAAAAAGCGGGTTGCCGCCTATGTGCAGACCGGCCGCCACCCCGCCCGCCTGCTGCGCATGATCGCCGAAACCGCGGAGATGGAGTTCGTGGTCACGCGCTCGGAGGTGGAAGCGCTGCTGCTGGAGTCCAACCTCATCAAGCGCCTGAAGCCGCGCTACAACGTGCTGCTGCGCGACGACAAGACCTTCCCGCAGATCCTGATTGCCGAAGATCACCCGTTTCCCCGCATCACCAAGCACCGCGGTGCGGAAAGTAAGCCAGGAAAGTATTTCGGCCCCTTCGCCTCGGCCGGTGCCGTCAACCGCACCATCACGGCGCTGCAGCGCGCCTTCCTGCTGCGCAACTGTGCCGACGGCGTGTTCTCCCAGCGCACGCGGCCCTGCCTGCAATACCAGATCAAGCGCTGCACGGCGCCGTGCGTGGGCTATGTGGACGAAGCGCAATATGCCGAGCAGGTGGCCCAGGCGGCGGCCTTCCTCGCCGGCCGCTCCACCGAGGTGCAGGAGCGCTTCGCCGCGGCGATGACGGAGGCCGCCGGAAAGCTGGAGTTCGAGGCCGCGGCCCGCTGGCGCGACCGGGTGCGCGCGCTGGCCGCCATCCACGCCCACCAGGATATTAACGTGCAGGGCATCGGCGATGCCGACGCGCTGGCGGTGCACCAGGCCGGCGGGCAGAGCTGCGTGCAAGTGTACTTCTTCCGCGGCGGGCGCAACTACGGCACGCGCGCCTACTTCCCCAGCCACGACAAGGAGGCCGGGTCCGCCGAGGTGCTGGCCGCCTTCGCCGCCCAGTTCTACGACGACAAGGCGCCGCCGCCGCTGATCTTGCTGTCCGAACCGGTGGAGGAGGACGCGCTGCTGGCCGAAGCGCTGTCGGTGAAGGCGGAGCGCAAGGTCACGCTGGCGGTGCCCCAGCGCGGCGACAAGAAGGCGCTGATCGACCACGCGCTCAACAACGCACGCGAGGCGCTGGGCCGGCGGCTGGCCGAACGCACCGCCCAGGGCAAGCTGCTGGCCGGCGTGGCGGCGGCCTTCGGGCTGGCGGAAGCACCGCAGCGGGTGGAGGTGTACGACAACTCCCACATCTCCGGCACCCATGCCGGCGGGGCGATGATTGTGGCCGGGCCGGAAGGCTTCGTGAAGTCCGCCTACCGCAAGTTCTCCATCAAGGGGAAAGTGGCGCCAGGCGATGACTACGCCATGATGCGCGAGGTGCTGACCCGGCGCTTCACACGGGCGCTGAAGGAAGATCCCGACCGCGCCCAGGGCACCTGGCCCGACCTGGTGCTGGTGGATGGCGGCAAGGGCCAGCTCGGCGTCGCCACCGAGGTGATGGCCGATCTCGGCATCGACGACGTGGCGGTGGTGGGCATCGCCAAGGGGCCGGACCGCGATGCCGGGCGCGAGCGCTTCTTCCTGCCGGGCGAGGCACCCAAAAGCTTCGAGCCCAAGGACCCGGTGCTCTATTTCCTGCAACGGCTGCGCGACGAGGCCCACCGCTTTGCCATCGGCGCCCACCGGGCCAAGCGCACCAAGCAGATCGGCGCCACGCCCATCGACGACATCCCCGGCATCGGGCCGAAGCGCAAGAAGGCGCTGCTGCACCATTTCGGCTCAGCCAAGGCCGTCAGTGCCGCCAGCGTGGAGGACTTGCAGGCGGTGGACGGCATCAGCCGCACCGTGGCGGAAGCCATCCACGCGCATTTCCGCACGCATGGGTGAGCGGTGGACTTCGGCGCCGCCGGACCGCGACCTTCATTTCAGCACCACCCTCGACGCACCATGATGGCAATTGGAGGCAGCGTGCATCTAACCTATAAATAGATATTCCATGCCTCCAGCGTCGGAGTTCGATCATTGGCGAAGCTCAAGAGTTCTCAGTTGCAGCTAGGAGACATCATCCTCACTGCCGGCAACGGTATCGGCTCCAAGGTCATCCGACTGGGCACAGCTTCCGATGTCAGCCACGCAATGCTCTATGCCGGCTCCGGCAGCGTGATCCACGCCGTGTCCGAAGGCGTGAGGGAGCAATCCCTTGAATCTGTGCTGACGACGGTAACCTTAGCCAAAGTGTACAGACTGGGCGGAGCCAAGGAAGAAAGCCTAAAGGCCGCCGTCGCCTACGCCAAAGCACAGATCGGCAAGAAATACGATGCCTTTGAAGCCATCGGCGCGGCAGATCCAGAGCGGCTGGCAATTACGCCTTTTCTTTTGATGTCGCATCCAATAGTTCGCGCCCTGCCTATTGCAGTCTTCATCTTTAAGATGCACAACGTATTTGCAGGCGACCGGGAGAAATTCTTCTGCTCAGAGCTGGTGGTCGCCGCTTACCAGGATGCGGGGCTGACCGTGTTCGATGGCAACCCGAGCGAATTCAGCCCCGACAACCTTAAACACACCAAGCTCACCTACATGGGAGAGCTGGAACTCGGCTGATCGGGGGCGCACGCCAGCGGATACGGGCCGCTCCCGAGACGTCGGATCACAGTCGCCTGAACACGGTGGCAAACACCCAACCCCCCACCGCACCCGCCAGGCATTGCAGGGCGAAGCCGAGCGGTGCGCGGGCGCCGGAGATCGGCATCATTCCGACGGCGACCGGCATCAGCAGCAGGGCTGCGGCCACGCCGGCCGCGCCCGCCAGCGGATAGGCGATGGGGGCCAGGGCCGGCAGCAGCCGCTTGCCCAGCGCCCCCACCGGCAGGGCGAGCCCCAGCGCGAGGCACAGCACCGCCCCATAGGCCGGCCCCAGCCCGGCGATGTCGTGCAGCGTGGCGCTGAGCCGCACATCCAGCGGCATCGGCGCGCCCAGGGCCTGCAGCCCCGCCAGCACCATCTGGGTCTGCGCGGCCGACGCCAGCACCGTGGCCACCGCCAGGGCGCTGAGGAAGGCTGCGGAGATGCGGGCCATCCGCGTCATTGCTGCCGTGCTTTCGCCCATTGCCTCTGAAACCTTGGCCCCTTCGTCACATGGCAGCGCGGGGTCGGCAAGACTAGGGTCCGGTGCCCGGCGAACCATCGAGGACAGGCCCATGCCGCTACCCGCCCGCCGCTGCCGCGCCGCCTTGGCCGCCCTCGCCCTGCTGCTGCCGGGCACGGCCCTGGCGCAAAGCACCGAGGGGCCGGCGCTCGCCTCGCCGCCGCCGGGCGAGATCGCCCGCGAGGCGGTGCAGGTGGACACCGTCGCCAGCGGGCTGGAGCACCCCTGGTCGCTCGCCTTTCTGCCCGATGGCGACCTGCTGGTGACCGAACGGCCCGGCCGCCTGCGCCGCATCCACGAGGGCGCGGTGTCCGCCCCCCTCAGCGGCGTGCCGGCGGTGTGGGCCAACCGCCAGGCCGGCCTGTTCGACGTGGTGCTCGACCCCGGCTTTACCGAAAACCAGGTCCTCTACCTCTCCTATGCCCACGGCAGCGGGGCTGCAAACACGCTGCGCGTCGCCCGCGCGCGGCTTGCCGGCGACGCCCTGGAAGACGTCGAGGTGATCTTCGAAGCCCAGCCCTACCGCGCCACCTCCGCCCACTATGGCGGCCGCATCGCCTTCCTGCCGGACGGCACGCTGCTGGTGGCCAACGGCGAGGGCTACGCCTACCGCGAGGAGGCCCAGCGCCTCGACAGCCATTTCGGCACCATCGTCCGCCTCTTCCCCGATGGCGGCATGCCGGAGGACAACCCCTTCTTCGGCCACGAGCATGTGCAGCCCTTCGTCTACACCAGCGGCCACCGCAACGTGCAGGGCCTCGCCTGGGATCCGCTGACCGGCGGCCCCATCGCCCATGAGCACGGGCCGCGCGGCGGCGACGAAATCAACCTGATCCACGCCGGAGCCAACTACGGCTGGCCGCTCGCCACCTACGGGATCGACTATTCCGGCACCCTCATCTCGCCCTACCAGACCTACCCCGGCACCGAGCAGCCGGTGCTCTACTGGGCACCCTCCATCGCGCCCTCGGGCCTGGCGGTCTACCAGGGCGATCTGTTCGCCGATTGGCAGGGCGATCTGCTGGTGGGAGCGCTGGCCGGGCAGCACCTGCGCCGGGTGATCCGCGACGACATCGGCGCCATCACCGGGCAGACGGACCTGCTGACCGAGCTTGGCGAACGCATCCGCGATGTGCGGGTGGCAGCGGACGGCTCGGTCTACGTGCTCACCGACGCTGCCGACGGTGCGGTTCTCAGGCTGACGCCACCGTGATCCGGGCCGTCGCAGCGGACCATGTTGCCAATCGCTGTTCCGTGTTAAGGAGAACGGGCGCCGGGTGCGGCCAATGGTCCGGCCCGCCTTCCAATCGGCGACGGATGCCCCGTATGGCCATGTCCCGCGACCACACCCGCGTGCTGATCTACAGCCACGATACCTTCGGACTCGGCCACCTTCGCCGCTGCCGTGCCATTGCCCACCACCTGGTGGAAAGCCGGCCCAACGCCTCGGTGCTGATCCTGTCCGGTTCGCCGATCATCGGCAGCTTCGATTTCCGCAGCCGCGTGGACTTCGTGCGCATTCCCGGCATCATCAAGCTGCGCAACGGCGACTACGTGCCGCTGAACCTGCACATCAACACCGATGACACGCTGGCCATGCGCGCCTCGATCATCGAGCACACGGCCGACATCTTCGACCCCGACCTGTTCTTAGTGGACAAGGAGCCGCTGGGCCTGCGCGGCGAGGTGCGGTCGACCTTGGAGATGCTGCACGCCCGCGGCACGCCCACCGTGCTCGGCCTGCGCGACGTGATGGACGAGCCGGCCTCGCTGGCCCCGGAATGGGAGCGCAAGAACGTGATGCCGGCGCTGGAACAGATCTACGACCAGATCTGGGTCTACGGCACGCGGGACATCTGCGATCCCCTGCACGGCCTCGCCATTCCCCGTTCGGTGCGCCAGAAGATCACCTATACCGGCTATCTGCGCCGCTCCATCACCACCGCCTGGAACCCGCTGGACCCGTTCGACCGGCCCTTCATCCTGGTCACCACCGGCGGCGGCGGCGACGGCGATGTGCTGGTGGACTGGGTGCTCCGGGTCTACGAGGAGCTGGGCAGCCCCGGCCACCCGGCGCTCATCGTCACCGGGCCATTCATGCAGAGCGAGCTACAAGCCGAGTTCTCCCAGCGCGCCGCCGAACTGCCCGACGTGGAGCTGATCACCTTCGACGCGCACCTGGAAAACCTGATGGACCGCGCCATCGGCGTGGTCGCCATGGGCGGCTACAACACTTTCTGCGAGATCCTCTCCTTCGATA
>JAGQRL010000348.1 GCA_020425485.1 Rhodospirillaceae bacterium | reverse complement strand
TGCTTCAGCCTGACGGCGGCGGCGCGCCGGGCGGTGCCGCTGATGAAGGATGGCGGCAGCATCGTCACGCTCACCTATTACGGGGCGGAACGGGTGATGCCCCATTACAACGTGATGGGCGTGGCCAAGGCGGCCCTGGAAGCCAGCGTGCGCTACCTGGCGGCCGATCTCGGGCATTTGGGGATCCGCGTGAACGCGATTTCCGCCGGCCCGATCAAGACGCTGGCGGCCAGCGGTATCGGCGATTTCCGCGCCATCTTGAAGTGGAACGAGCTGAATGCGCCGCTCAAGCGCAACGTCACCATCGATCAGGTGGGCGGTGCGGGGCTCTACCTGCTGTCGGACCTCGGTGCGGCGGTGACCGGCGAGGTCCACCATGTGGACTGCGGCTACCACGTGGTCGGCATGCTGGCGGTGGACAATGCGGAGAAGACGGCCCAGCTCCTGCAGTCCATGACTGGGAAGTCGTAGCGCCCGCATCGGAAGGGCCGGCATGGCCAGCAACAGCTTCGGCGAAATCTTCCGCGTCACCACCTGGGGGGAAAGCCACGGGCCGGCGCTCGGGGCCGTGGTGGATGGCGTGCCTCCCCTGCTGGCGCTCAGCGAAGCCGATATCCAGGTGCATCTGGACCGGCGGCGGCCGGGCCAGTCGCGCTTCACCACCCAGCGCCGCGAGCCCGATGCCGTGCGCATCCTGTCGGGCGTGTTCGAGGGGCTGACCACCGGCGCTCCCATCCAGTTGCTGATCGAAAACACCGACCAGCGCTCCAAGGACTACTCCGACATCGCCGAGAAGTTCCGCCCCGGCCACGCCGACTACACCTATATCCAGAAATACGGGATCCGCGACTACCGCGGCGGCGGCCGGTCCTCCGCCCGCGAAACCGCGGCCCGGGTGGCGGCCGGCGGCGTTGCCCGCAAGGTCCTGCCGGGCGGCGTGCGCATCCGCGGAGCGCTGATCCAGGTCGGCAGCGAACGCATCGACCCCGCGCAGTGGGACGACGGCGAGATCGACCGCAACGCCTTCTTCTGCCCCGATGCCACGGCGGCTGAGCGGTTTGCCGACTATCTGGACGGGGTGCGCAAGGCCGGCTCCAGCGTCGGCGCGGTCGTCCAGGTCATCGCGTCGGGCGTACCGGCCGGCTGGGGCGAACCCACCTACGGCAAGCTCGATGCCGAGTTGGCGTCCGCCATGATGGGGATCAACGCGGTCAAGGGGGTGGAGATCGGCGCCGGCTTCGGTGCAGCCGCCCTGACCGGCGAGCAGAATGCCGACGACATGCGGTCGGACGGCCGGGGCGGCGTGCGCTTCCTCGCCAACCATGCCGGCGGGATCCTCGGCGGCATTTCCACCGGCCAGGACATCGTGGTGCGCTTTGCCGTGAAGCCCACCAGCTCCATCCTGACGCCGCGCCCCACCGTGGACATCCACGGCAACGAGACCGAAATCGTCACCAAGGGCCGGCACGACCCCTGCGTGGGCATCCGCGCGGTGCCGGTGGGCGAGGCCATGATGGCCTGCGTGCTGGCCGACCAGATGCTGCGCCAACGCGCCTTGACGGGCGGCACCCCCTGATCTCTGGTGCCGCGTCCGGCGGAAAATCGCCCACCCGCGGGAACCAATGGCGCGGCACCGCGTCACTGTCTTGCCATGGCGCAGGGCCACAGTGCCCGCCAGGCACGATCGAACCACCACAAGGATCGTTCACCATGATGTCGCGTCGTCCGCACCTTTTCCTCAGCGCGCTGGCCCTCGGCCTGGTGGCCTTCACGGCCCCCGCACCGGCCCAGACCCCCATCGGCGCCTGGGAATTGACCTGTATCGAGCCGGCCACCAGCTCGCCGAGCTGCACCGCTCTGCAATCGGTGGGAGGGGACGGCACGGCGGTCGTCCTGCGCGCCACCACCATCGGCTTCACCATCGAACTGCTGCTCGGCCCGGAGCGGGGCTCGCCGGCCTCGGTCGCCGTCTATCGCGCCTCCCGGACGGTTGCCACCTTCGGGTCCGGCCGCATCAGCTATATCGGCGGCAACAGTGCGGTTCGCCGCTTCCGCCTGGCAGGCTCCAGCGATGTCCGCAATGTGCTGCAGGCGATGACGGGGGCAAGCTCGCTGGCCATCGCCGTCGATTATGCCGACGGCACGTCGGAAACCCTCAATCTGCGCACGTCGAACACCAGCGACCTGTTTGCCGCAATGCACGAAGTGGTGCCCTTCTAGACACCCGTTGCGGCGGGGCTGTAGGAGGGATCTTGCACCGACCACCGGCCACGCCCGGCCGGTGGTGCGGGTGAGCAGGAGGACCCGCCGATGCCCCAGCCCGATCACGTGATGGCCCTGCCGGTGCCGGCCGGCGACCCCGACGATCCCGCCCTGGCGCGGTACTATGGGGTGTGCCGGGACAAGCTGGGCTTCGTGCCCAATGTGCTGCGGGCCTTCCAGTCGCGCCCCAGCAAGCTGGCCACCTTCTCCCAGCTCTATAACGAGGCCATGCTGGGCGACAGCGGGCTCAGCAAGCTGGAGCGGGAGATGATCGCCGTCGTCGTCTCCTCGGCCAACCACTGCTACTACTGCCTGGTGGCCCACGGTCAGGCGGTGCGCGCCCTGTCCGGCGATCCGCAGCTCGGCGAAATGCTGGTGATGAACTACCGGGTGGCACCGCTGAGCGACCGCCAGCGTGCCATGCTCGATTTCGCCTGGGACCTGACGCTGAAGCCCCAGGAGGTGGACGGCGGGGAGCGGCGGGCGCTGCTCCACAAGGTCGGCTTCAGCGACGACGACATCTTCGACATCGCCGACATCGTCGGCCTGTTCAACCTGAGCAACCGGGTGGCCATCACCACGGACATGATGCCCAACCCCGAATACCACACCCTCAACCGCACCACTGATCCTAAGGACTGACCTTAGGATCGTACGATAGAAAATTGACATGCTGGGATTTTTCAAAACCCTGTTCGCGATCATCGGCGTCATCGCGACGGTGCTGACGATCGCCGTGGTGTGGCTGGTGTGGGACTGGATCGGCAGCAGCGACGAACCCGCGGCACCGGACCGCATCGCGCTGAGGATCGATGTCGGCGCCGGGTTGCCCGACGCGCCGCCCACCGCCGGGCTGGCCGCCCTGCTGGGGGCTTCGCGCCCAACCCTGGCGGAAGCCGTGGCGGCGCTGGAAACCGCCGGAACCGATGCCCGGGTGCAGGCGGTGATCCTCGATCTCGGTACCACCTCCCCGGCGCTGACCACGGCCCAGGAGCTGGGCGATGCCGTCGCCCGCTTCCGCGCCACCGGCAGGCCGGTCTACGCCTTTGCCGACAGCTTCGGCGAGCTGGCCCCGGCGGAAGGGGCCGTGCTGCTGGCCGCCCAGGCCGACGAGGTGTCGCTGCGGCCGGTCGGCATGATGGGGCTGGCCGGACTGTCCGCCGAGGTGCCGTTCGCCGCGGGCGCCCTGGAAAGCCTGGGCATCACGGCGGAAGTGGCCCGCCGCGGCGACTACAAGACCTTCCCCGACACCTTCACCGAAACCGAACTCTCGCCCGCCTATCGGGAGATGCTGTCCTCCCTGCTGGGCGATTTGTCCGACCAGGTGTCGGCCGGCATCGCCGGGGGGCGCGGGCTGAGCGACGACGCCCTGGCCGCGGCCATCGACCGCGGGCCGCTGACCGCCGACGAGGCCCTGGAGCTGGGCCTGGTGGACCACCTGGAAAGCCGCACCGCCTTCAACCGCCGGGTCGATCAGGCGCACCCCGGCGCCAGCGTGGTCTCCCTTGCCGACTATGCCGCCATCGCGCCGGTGCCGGAGCCTTCTGCCCATGCCGCCCTGGTGCATCTCAACGGCGTCATGGTGGTGGGCGAGGACAGCGGCTCACCCAGCCTGCTGGGCGACGGCGCCCAATCGGCCCAGCGCATCGCCGATGCCATCGATGCGGCCGTGGCCGACGGCGTAATTGCCGTGCTGATCCGCATGGACAGCCCCGGCGGCTCACCGGTGGCCGCCGCCATCATCGCCGACGCGGTGGCCGAGGCACGGGAGGCCGGTGTGCCGGTGGTCGTCTCCATGGGGCAGACGGCGGCGTCCGGCGCCTATTGGGCGGCAGCGGGGGCCGACGCCATCGTGGCGGAGCCGGCCACCCAGACCGGGTCCATCGGCGTGTTCGCCGGCGGGCTCGCCACCGCCGATTTCTGGGAGAGCCTGGGGGTGAACTGGGACCGGGTGGAAGCCGGCGGCGACAATGCCGGCTTCTGGTCCACCGTGCAGCCCTACGACACCGCCGAGCGCGCCCGCCTGGAAGCCCTGGTGCAGGCGATCTACGACGCCTTCCTGGACCATGTGGCCGCGGGCCGCGGGCTCGACCGTGCGGCCGTGGAGGCGGTGGCCCAAGGCCGCGTGTGGACCGGCCGCCAGGCGCTGGAAAACGGGCTGGTCGACCGCCTCGGCGGGCTGGAAACGGCGCTCGATCTGCTGCGCGAGGAAGCCGGCCTGGCGCCGGATGCGGTGGTGGCGCTGCACGCCTACCCGCCGCCGCGCTCGGCCCTGGACGATATCGGCAACCTGCTGGCCACGGGTCCCGCGGTGGCCGATGGCGGGCTGGTGGACCGCGTGCTCAGCCAGCCCGCCGCACGGGCGCTGCTGGAACCGCTGCTCGCCTCCCCCGGCCAGCGCCTGGTGCGCACGCCGTCGGTCCTGCTGATGCGGTAGGGCCTCGGGGGCGGATCAGGCGGCTTCGATGTCGGTATGGGTGAAGTCGTTGCCCTTGAACAGCAGCGGCAGCCCGGTGTCCTTGGCCAGCGCATAGGCAAAGCAGTCCCCCAGGTTGAGCTGGGCGGGGCTGTCGCTGCCCTTGCCGAAATCCCGGTAGGCATCGATCGCCAGCCGCCCCTGGTCGGGCGAGACGGCCTCGATCTCAATCCCCGCCGCGCGGATGAAGGTGTCGAGTTGCCGGCGCGGGATCGCGCTGGCCTTGCCGTGCACCAGCCGGATGCCGGCCTCCACATAGTTGGCAACCGACATCTTGCGCACCGGGTGATCGGCAAGGGCGGCCACGAAGCGCCCGGCGTCGGGCTCGTTGAACAGGACGGCCAGCACGGCCGAGGCATCGACGATCATCGCGGCAGCCCGTCGGGACCGTACAGCAGGTCGCCATGGTCGGCGGAGTGGTAGGGCGGCTGCATGGCCGCAGCACAGCCGCGGCCGATGGCCAGCAGCCGGTCCACATAGGCCAGCCTTTGCGGACCGCGCTGCTGCAGATCGTTCAGCCGCAGCCGCAGCGATTCCCGGATCGCCTCGGTCAGCGTCTCCCCCGCCGCGGTGGCGACCGCGCGTGCCAGGCGGTCGGTCTCCGGGTCCTTGATGCTCAGCGCCATCGCCCGATCTCGCCTTCTACCTATTCCCATATCTCTTTATATACCACCGACACAGGCCGACATGAAGGGGGCCTGCCCCTACTCCTTCGCCGCGGCGATGAGGAATTCGCGGTTGCCTTCGGGGCCGAGGATCGGGCTGGGCTCCACGCCCAGCACCCGCCAGCCCGGCACGTCGGCCCACCATTGGGCGATGTCCCGGCACACCTCGTCGTGAAGCTCCGGGTCGCGCACCACCCCGCCCTTGCCCACCCGCTCGCGCCCCACCTCGAACTGCGGCTTGATCAGTGCCGCCGCCGTTGCCCGCTCCCCCGTCAGGGCCAGGCTGGCCGGCAGCACGGTGCGCAGGCCGATGAAGCTGGCATCGCAGACCACGAGATCGACGGCCTCGGGCACCTCGGCCGCCGTGAGATAGCGGGCATTGGTGCGTTCCAGCACGGTCACGCGGGGATCCTGGCGCAAGGACCAGGCGAGCTGGCCGTGGCCCACATCCACCGCGTAGACCCGCTTCGCCCCGCCCTCCAGCAACACATGGGTGAAACCGCCGGTCGACGCGCCGATGTCGATGGCCGTGCGGCCGGTGGGATCGATGGCGAAATGCTCAAGGGCGTGGGCGAGCTTCAGCCCGCCGCGGCTGACCCAGGGATGGTCGCGCCCGCGCACCGTCAGCTCGGCGGTGTCGTTGATCGTCAGGCCCGGCTTGTCGAGCCGGCGGTCGCCGCTGAATACCAGCCCGGCCAGCACCAGCGCCTGGGCGCGGGCACGGCTTTCAGCCAGCCCACGGTCGACCAATGCCTGATCGACCCGCTGGCGCCCCTTGGCCACGGCTGCCCGGACCGGACGGCTAGTGGGCCATCAGCACGGCGATGGTGGCGTTGCCCAGCATGTAGCGGGTGACCCCGCCGAGGATCAGCTCCCGCATGCGGCTGTGGCCGTAGCCGCCCATCACCAGCAGGTCGCAGTCCAGCTCGACTGCGGTTTCCAGCACCGCCGGGCCGACCTTGCGGCCATTGGTATCCAGCCGGTGGGTGGTGGCGGCAATGCCGTGCCACGCCAGATAGTCGGCAAGCCCGGTCCCCGCCTCTTCCTCCGTCTTGTGGGTGCCGGCCGTCAGCACACGCACGCTTTCGGCACGGTAGAGGATCGGCAGGGCCGCCGACACCGAACGCGCCACCGGCACATCGCCGTTCCAGGCGATGGCCACCGACTTGCCCACGGTGTCGCCGGCGATCTTCGGGGCCAGCAGGATCGGCCGGCAGCCGGCCATCAGCGTGCCCTCGAAGGTGAGGGTGAACTGCAGGTCGTCGTCCGAGCCCGTCTGGTTGGGCAGCACGATCAGATCGTTGACCACGCTGAGGCGCCGCACCACGCCATCCTCGCGGCCGGATTCTTCCAGCCAGTCGACGCTGGCGATGGGCGGGTCACTCGGCGCGCTGCGCTGGGGCAGACCGTGCTTTTCCCGGCACTCGTCGAAGTGCCGGCGGGCGACGGAGGCGCGCCGCGTCCATTCCTGCTCTGCAGTGGTCATGAGCTGTTCGACGACGGTGCTGGACACGCCCTCCCCGACCATGGGCACCGACTCACTGGGGCTCATCCGCGCGAACATCACCGTGACATGGGCCGGCAGGTCTCGCGCCAAGCGGAACGCCGTATGCAGAGCTTCGGCGTCGCGAGGGCTGCCGCTGACCGGTGCCAAGATCTTTCGGATGGTCATGAACTTCTCGCCCTATGTTCTTGCGCTTCCTCCACGGGCCTCGTGTTTGGACCCAAACCCGTTTTCTGGGTTTGAAACGATTATGACACGACTGCGCGGCCCGGCTCCAACGCTGTTTCAACATGCCGGTGGGGGGATTTACGGGCACTTCTTTTTGCGGCGCAATAAGATGGCGCGTATGCCACCCATGATCGGCACCCGCCTATCTGCCCTGCGATCGGGGGGCTTGGAGCCCCGCATGCCCCCCCGCATGGCCGACCGTTCAGACGGCAAAGAGGCGGCCGGATCGCCCGGCCACCTCTCATTCCAAGACCGTCAGTTTGCCGTATGAGCCGCGAAACGCTTGCAATCCAAGAGCTTCGCGCCGGCGGCTATTCCCAGGCCACCCCGGTCAGGTCGTTGGCCTGGATCGGGCTGTTGGCCCAGAAGCCGGTGAGGCCGTTGGCGAACACGCCCAGCTTGGGAAGCTGGAAGAGGAAGGCCACCGGCCTGTCCTCGGCAAGCTGGCGCTGGGCGTCCCCCAGCAGCGCGTTGCGGGCATCGGGATCGACCGTGGCGTTCAGCTCCGCGATGATCGCGTTGAAGGCCGCACTGTCGTAGCCGAAGTAGTAGTCATCCGGCCCGCGGGCGTAGATGGCGATATCCATCGGCTCGGTGTGCGACACGATGGACATGTCGTAGTCGTAGCCGCGGAACACCTGCTCCAGCCACTGCCCCCATTCCATCGTCACCAGGTTGACGGTGATGCCGACACGGGCAAGCTGCGCCTGGATGACCTCCCCGCCGCGCCGGGCGTAGGAGGGCGGCGGCAATGCCAGCGACACCTCGAACCCGTCGGGATACCCCGCTTCGGCCAGCAGGGAGCGTGCCAGCTCGGGGTCGTAGGCGCTCTCCCCCGTCAGGTCCACATAGGCCGGGTTGTGCGGGGCGAAGTGGCTGCCGATGGGCGTGCCGTAGCCGAACATGGCGCCGTCGATCAGCTCTTGCCGGTCGATGGCGTGGGCCACCGCGCGGCGCACCCGCACATCGTCGAAGGGCGGCCGGCGGTTGTTCATGGCCATGATGGTCTCGCCCTCGGTGGTGCCCACCACCACCGACAGCCGGTCGCTGTCCTCGAAGATGGGCAGGCTTTCCGGTGCGCCGATATTGGGGAAGGCATCGATGTCGCCGGCCAGCATGGCGGCGATCTGGGCGGAGGGATCGGACATGAAGCGGAACTCCGCCTCGTCCAGCGCCACCGCATCGGCGCCGCCCCAGTAGTCCGGGTAGCGCTCCAGCATCACCCGGTCGCCTTCCACCCGGTCGACGAAGCGGAAGGGGCCGGTGCCGATGGGGTTGGTGCCGTTGGTCTCAGCACTTTCCGGCGCCACCATCGCCGCATCGCCCTGGCCGAGATGGAACAGGAACAGCCCGTCGGGGCCGCTCAACCGCACCTCCACCTCCGTGGGCGACAGGGCCGTCACCTCCGCAATCGGCTCGAAATAGCCCTTCTGGGCATTGACGGAGTCTTCCGCCCGCGCGCGATCGAGTGAGAACACCACGTCGTCGGCATCGAATGCGGTGCCGTCGTGGAAGGTGACGCCATCGTGCAGGTGGAAGGTGTAGACGAGCCCGTCGTCCGACACGTCCCAGCTTTCCGCCAGGGCCGGCTGCACCGTGCCGGTTTCGTCGATCCGCGTCAGGCCCTCGAAGATGTTGGCGTAGGTCACCTCGTCGATAGCCGCGGCGGCGCCGGCGGTGGGATCGAGATGCGGCGGTTCCAGCGTCATGCCGACGACCACCCGGCTGGGCGCGTCCTGCGCGACCGCCGGCAAGGGTGACAGGGCGGCCAGCAGGGCTGCAGCCAGCAGGCACCGGGGACGGCTAGACATGGCGGCACTCCGTTTCAGAAAGGAGGTGTCGGGACGAGGGCCGGTTGAGGGTCAGCACATCGGTCTGGTTCGTGCCCGAACCCCGAAGGGGTTCGACGGGGGCGCGATCATGCGTCGCAGCGGCGCGGAGGGCAAGCCGCCCCACCAGTTTCACTGCACTCGGGAATGGCGTATCCATATCCGCATGAACGCACGATCTCCCCTTCTCCGGCCGCTTTGCCGCATCCCCGCCGCCGTGGCGGCAACGGTGCTGGCCTTGGCCTTGGCAACCGCCGCCCCGGCATCGGCCCAGGATGCGGCCGAACAGGCCTGGGTGGAGCACACCTTCCCCACCCTTGCCGATGGGCTGCCGGTCTGTGCCGCCGTGCTGGCCGACCCCGACGACCCGGAGATGGACGGCGCCGTCCAATGGGCCTTCAACACCGCCCGGCGGGACGCCCTGCCCAACGGCTATCTGTCGATCGCCCCCGGCCTGCTGCCGCTGGGCCAGACCCTGGTGATCGACAACGCCCGGCGCATTCCGCTGGAAGTGGGGCCGGACGGCTACCTGTACGTTGCCGCCGCCGACATCCAGACGGTGCTGGATGCCCTGCGCCGCGGGCTGGAAGCGCGGGTGGGCGATACGCCGGGCAGCGGCCGCTTCACGCTGGTGGGCTTCACCGCGGCGACCGAGGCTGCCCGCCAGGCCTGCGGCGACTAGGCTCCGCCCAGGCGGTCGCGGCGTTCGCGCCAGCTTTCGCACGCCCCGCCGGGGGCAGCATGGAAGACGCCGCGGGCCACCGCGCGGGCCAGGCAGTCCGCCGCCATGGCCCCCAGCCGGCTGACCACCTGCGGCCGCTCCCCCTCCATCGGGCGTTTGCCGGTGGACAGTGCGAACACCACGTCGCCATCGAACAGGG
>JAGQRL010000347.1 GCA_020425485.1 Rhodospirillaceae bacterium | reverse complement strand
CTACCTGCCCTTCATGGTGCTGCCGCTCTACGCCACCCTGGCGAAGATGGACGAAAGCCTGCTGGAAGCGGCCCAGGACCTGGGCTGCACCCGCTTTGCCGCCTTCTGGCTGGTCACCATCCCGCTGTCGATCCCCGGCATCATCGCCGGCTCCATGCTGGTGTTCATCCCGGCGGTGGGCGAGTTCGTGGTGCCGGACCTGCTGGGCGGATCGGAAACCCTGATGATCGGCCGCACGCTGTGGACGGAGTTCTTCGGCAACCGGGATTGGCCGGTAGCCTCCGCAGTGGCGATCATCCTGCTGCTGGTGCTGGTGGTGCCCATCGTGCTGTTCCAGCGCCACCAGGACCGCGCCCAGGAGGCCGGGCGATGAGGCGCTTCACCTGGTTCAACGCCACCTCCATCACGCTCGGCTTCGCCTTCCTCTACCTGCCGATCATCCTGCTGGTGATCTACAGCTTCAACGACAGCCGGCTGGTGACCGTGTGGGGCGGCTTTTCCACCCGCTGGTACGGCGAGGCGCTGCGCAACGACGCCTTCATGTCGGCGGCGTGGAACACGCTGCAGATCGCGCTGGCCACCGCCAGCGTGGCCACCGTGCTGGGCACGCTGGCCGCCATCGTGCTGGTGCGCGGCGGCCGCTTCCTTGGCCGCACGCTGTTCGGCGGCATGGTCTATGCGCCGCTGGTGATGCCGGAGGTGATCACCGGCCTGTCGCTGCTGCTGCTGTTCGTTTCGCTGGATGTGCCGCGCGGGCTGATGACCATCATACTGGCGCACATCACGTTTGCCATGTGCTACGCCAGCGTGGTGATTTCCGCCCGCCTGGTGAGCTTCGACCGGTCGCTGGAAGAAGCGGCGCTGGACCTCGGCTGCAACCAGTTCAGCGCCTTCCTGCGCGTCACCCTGCCCAACATCCTGCCGTCGATCATCGCCGCCTGGCTGCTCGCCTTCACGCTGTCGCTGGACGATCTGGTGATCGCGTCGTTCACCTCCGGTCCCGGCGCCACCACGCTGCCCATGCGCATCTACAGCCAGGTGCGCCTCGGCGTGACCCCGGAAATCAACGCGCTGTCGTCCATGCTGGTGGGGCTGGTGACGGTGGGCGTGATCGTCGCTTCGCTGCTGACCAAGCGGGCGGAAACCCGCCGTCTTGCCGCGGAGAGGGCGGCGGCGTAATCATCGGTGGTATCGAGGGACTTGATGCCGCCAGAATCAGTAGACAGTACGGTGGCGTCCGGCAATGCGGCTGGGGTCGCGCCGGCCGCCCCAAACAAAGCCAGGCCGTTGTTCGACGACGCCGCCTTCGCAGCGGAAGCCGCGGCCTATCTTGACGCCCATCCGGAAACCGAAAAGGTGGAACTGCTGTTCCCGGATGCCAACGGCGTGATCCGTGGCAAATGGGTCCCGGCGGACGATCTGCCGAAGCTCGCCAGCGCTTCCGTCCGCCTGCCGATTTCCGCCTATGCCCTGGATATCTGGGGCGAGGATGTGGATGCCGCCGGCTTGGCGCTGGCGCTCGGCGATCCTGATGGGCTGGCTCACCCGGCCCCCGGCACGCTGGTGCCGGTGCCCTGGGCGGTGCGGCCCACCGCCCAGGTGATGATGAGCCTGAGCCCGGCCGACGCGCCGGACGAGCCGTGCCCCTACGATCCGCGCTCGCGCCTCTACGCCGTGCTGGAGCGGCTGGCCCGCCTGGGGTTCACCCCGGTGGTGGCGATGGAGCTGGAATTCTTCGTCTACCGGGCCGATAGCCCGCCCCAGGGCCCGCCGCTGCCGCCCCACGGCGCGCCGGAGGTGGGCGAAGCCTCGCAGATCTACGACCTGGACGTGATGGCGAGCTTCCAGCCGCTGCTGGACGATATCCGCGAGGCCTGCCTGGACCAGAACGTGCCGGTGGGCACCACCATCGCCGAATTCGGACCCGGCCAGTTCGAGATCAACCTGCTGCATGTGCCGGACGCGATGATGGCGGCCGACCATGCGGTGATGTTCCGCCGCATCGTCCGCCATGTCTGCCGCGCCCACGACCTGGAGGCGACGTTCATGGCCAAGCCGCTGGACGGCCAGGCGGGCAGCGGGCTGCACATGCATGCCAGCCTGCTCAACCGGGCGGGTGTGAACGTCTTCTCCGCCCCGGAGGACGAGTTCTCCCCGGTCCTCGGGCATGCCATCGGCGGGCTGCTGGACACCATGGGCGACTGCATGGCGGTGTTCGCCCCGCACGCCAATTCCTACCGGCGCTTCCAGCCCAACGCCTATGTGCCGATGAGCCCCTGCTGGGGCTTCGATCACCGCGGCGTGGCGGTTCGCGTGCCCTCCACCAGCGGGCCGGCGGCGCGGCTGGAGCACCGGGTGTGCGGCGCCGATGCCAACCCCTACCTGGCCCTGGCCGCCATGCTGGGCGGCATCCTGAAGGG
>JAGQRL010000346.1 GCA_020425485.1 Rhodospirillaceae bacterium | reverse complement strand
CAGCCCAGCACGGTCGCGGCCATACTTGGTGTAGATGTACTGGATCACCTCCTCGCGCCGCTCGTGCTCGAAATACACGTCGATGTCCGGCGGCTCGTTGCGTGCCGGCGAAACGAAACGTTCGAACAGCAGGTCGGCGCGTGAGGGATCGACCGCGGTGATGCCCAGCACGTAGCAGACGGCGGAATTGGCGGCCGAGCCGCGGCCCTGGCAGAGGATGCCGCGGCTGCGCGCGAACCGCACGATGTCGTGCACCGTGAGGAAATAGGGCGCGTAGGCAAGCTGTTGGATCAGCGTCAGCTCGTGGCGAAGCTGGACCGTCACCCGGTCGGGCATAGCACCGCCGTAGCGGTGGGCGGCCCCGGCCCAGGTGAGCCGTTCCAGCACCGCTTGGGGGTCCTCGCCGTCCGCCACCTCGCGCGGGTAGTCGTAGCGCAGTTCGTCGAGCGAGAAGGTGCAGGCTTCGGCGATGTCCAGCGTGCGCGCCACGGCGTCCGGGTGGCGGGCGAACAGCCGCGCCATCTCCGCGGGCGGCTTCAGGTGGCGCTCGGCATTGGCGGCAAGCTGCCAGCCCGCGGCATCGATGGTGGTGCCGAGCCGGATGCAGGTGAGCACATCGGCCAGCGGCTTGCGCTGTGGGCCATGGGCGATCACGTCGTTGGTGGCGACCAGCGGCGTGCCGGCCTGGCGGGCGAGCACCGCCAGCGCTGCCAGCCGTTCCGCCGCGCGGCCATCGTAGCGGGCGCTTGCGGCCAGATAGACCGGCCCGCCGAGGCGCTCGCGGACCTCGCCCAGGTCGTGGGCGAACTGCGGGTCCGGTGCGTCGGGCGGCAGCACCACCGCCACCTGATCGGCGCCCAGATCCGCCAGGTCGTCGCGGGTGAGGCGGCATTCCCCCTTCTCCGCCCGCCGCCGGCCCGTGGTGATGACCTGGGAGAGCCGGCCATAGGCTGCCCGATCCCTGGGGTAGACCAGCACGCCGGGGCCATCCGCCAGGTCCAGCCGGGCGCCCACCACCAGGCGGATGCCGGCCTGCTTGGCCGCCACATGGGCGCGCACCACGCCGGCCAGGCTGTTGCGGTCGGCCACCCCCAGGGCCGGCATGCCAAGCGCTGCCGCGGCAATGGCCAGCTCCTCGGGGTGCGAGGCTCCTTCCAGGAAGCTGAAATTGGTCAGCGTCTGCAGTTCTACATAGGGCATGTCAGAGTCCATGCCGGGGCCCATGACAGAGCGCAGGGTGCCGGGTCCGCGCGGCGGCCCGCCGGCGGGTGCAAAGATCGGAACACTCAGGCATCAGGTCCTGCCTGGAGGGGGCCTGTGCCCACCCCCGCGCGGTCGATCAGACGCGGCAGACCTGGGCGGCGATGCGGTCGCGATAATCCACGATGTTGCGGATCGGCATGCCCTTCACCTTCCCCACATCGTCGAAGCGGCGCAGCATCACCGCCTCGGCGCAGAACGGGGCGGCTTCGAACGCCGCCTGTTCGCGCGCCGACATGGGGCCGCCCTGGACGCGCAAGCTGGTGATCGACGCTTCGGACAGCCCGGCCAGATATTCCGGCTCCACCGCGCACAGGTAGCGCTTGGCCGGCACGTGCAGGCGGATCGGCTCCGTCACCTCCGGGCCGAACCACATCTCCAGCCAATCGGCCCCAAGGTGTTCGTGCACCGCATCGATGCCGCGGTCCGCCGCGTCCTCGCCCACCGTTTGCAGCAGATGGCCGACATCGTGCAGCAGGGTGGCCACCACCAGCGAATCCGGCACATCGGCCAAGTCCGCCGCCATGGCGCATTGCACGGCATGCTCGGTCTGCGAGACCTGCTCGCCGCCATAAAGATCGTCGCCGCGCTGGCGAAACAGCGCGATGATCTGCTCAGCCACGTCTTCGGGTGTCATCCTAACGCCTCCAGAAGCCGCATCCCGACGCACGTGTTCTATATTTGTTCCTAGCAGACGCGGGGCGCCCGGTCAACGCCCCCCTGTCAATACGCCCGGTCAGTGGAACACCGGCATCTCCGGTGCGTGCCCGCACGATTGGGTAATCCTCGCGCACGGTGCCGCCCACCAATGCACACGCAATATCCCATCTATGCGGCTCATCGCCAGTAAAAAAGATGTAGTACAGAACGGCAACCACCACCAAACCGGCAATGCCCAGGAAGATCAGCCCGAAGGTCTTGTCTCCCTCCGATCGGGGCCCCCTATCCATTTGCCGGGTCCCGTGCCGGTTCTACGCCAGGACGGACACACCGCAGTGCTGCCCGGCATCCATCAGCCAGCGCCAGACATGGTCGGCGAAGGAGCGGCGCAGGATGAGCTGGAAGCTGCGGCGGCCCAGTTCGGCATCGACCGACGCTCCCACCGGGGTCTGGTACAAGACCACGTCGACGCTGGCGAAATGGCTCTGCACCACCCGGTTGCCATGCCTGAAGGCGCGCGGATGCAGGTCCACCGGGCAGGCCCCGGCCAGCACATCGGCCGCCGCCGGCCCGCCCACCAGGATGGTGGTGTAGTTGTCCGACACGTCGACCACCGCGGCATGCTGGTCCTTCAGGGCGCCGCGCAGTTCGCGGATCACGTCGGCACGCGTGCTGTCCGCCCCCAGGGCCAGCCACTCGTCGGGGCCGAGCCAGCAGATCGTCCAGTTGCCCCCGGAGACGATGTCGCCCGCTCCCGGCGGCTCGCCACCCAGCACGCTGGCGACGCCGGCAGCGAAGGCCGTGCCGCTGCCGCGCAGGTTGATCTTGGCCCGGTGGGGCCGGTGGGCCAGCACCAGCTTGGCGCCGGCATCGCTGCGGGGGGCGATGTGCAGGTGGTCGAGCCCATCGCCGAGGGCAAGGCGGGTCTCAGCCATCGAGGCGCTTCCCTTCAGGGTCGTAGAACACGGGATTGGCGACGGTGACCGGCACCGTGCTGCCGGTAGCCGTCGCCACATACAGCGTCTCGCCCATGCGCGAACGGCCCTGCTTCACCAGGGCGAGCGCGATGGGCCGGCCGAGATTGGGGCTGTAGTAGCTGGAGGTCACATGCCCCAGCATGGGTACCGGCGGTTCCGGGATCTCCGCCGTGGCGATGATCTGGGCGCCTTCGTCCAGCACCGTCTGCCCATCTTCGCTGAGCAGGCCGACGAACTGCTTGCGGTCGGCGCGCACGGTATCGGAGCGGAAGAGCGAGCGGCGGCCAAGGAAGTCCTTCTGCTTGGAGACGATCCAGTCCATCCCCAGGTCGATCGGCGTCACCGTGCCGTCGGTATCCTGGCCGACGATGATGA
>JAGQRL010000039.1 GCA_020425485.1 Rhodospirillaceae bacterium | reverse complement strand
CCCTTCGTCTAGAGGCCTAGGACACCGCCCTTTCACGGCGGCAACACGGGTTCGAATCCCGTAGGGGTCGCCAGGAAGTTTCTTGGGCGCTACCGCCCTTCGCGCTGCTTGAGCGCCCGGCTGCTGATGGCAGCTCTGCTTCCCCGCGCAAACATTCGGCTCGCCGCGCCCATCTCAGCAGCCCGCACACCCCGCTGCGGAAGCCAGACCTGCTCTTCACATGGAACTTTCAACCACCGGACCAGACGTCTATGGTTCGCAAGTCCATCCGTATTCTCCAGGGCCTCGGGTAATGGATAAAGAGCAGGCAAAACAATTCCTGCGCCTGCAGGAACACGACAAGTTCTTCGTCTCTCTCCTGCAGGAACTTGGATGTCATTCTGATTTTGTTGCTTTTGATAAGTCGACGCGTGGCCATGATCTATTGGCCATCACCGAGCGCATGAGCGCACTGCTGGAACGCATCCCGGGCTGGAACAGATTGCGCATCGTCGTGGCAAATCGCTACATATCTGAAAACAGATATGACGAAGCGCTTTCTATATTGGAGCCTGGGCTGGAATTTCCCGCCGATCTCGCCGACGTGCAGGTGCTTGTTTTCAAGATATACGCGCGAAATAAAGATCGGCGCGCCCGAGATTTTCTGAATCTTCTTGGTCCGCGTTTCCTGCGCAACCAACAGGGTCTCCTCGCCCTGATCGCCTACGATTGCCTTCTGGAGACCTTCGAAGACTTCACTCTCTGCACGAATATCGCTGCATATCTTTGCTCCAAGGCAATTCCTCTGCCCAGTGAGTTCTATCGCTTCGTTTTCGATTGGTCCTTGAACAACAAATCATCCGCCGATAAATTCGAAGACTTGGCCGGCAGGTTCACCAAGTGCGCGGCGGAGCAGGCGCGACTGGCGGCGCTCTGGGCGTTGGTCCAGGGGCAACCCGGTGCCGGCTCCCTGCTGAGAGACGCATTTGAGGGCGCCACGCTGGACGTTGCGTTCATGGCAACGCTGGGTACTGCGCTGAGCGAGGGCCGGATCGAGCCGCAAAGCTTCGGCGCAAGGCCCGCCCTGGCCAACCTGCCCCTCGCCCCCCGCCTTGCCTGCGAGGCCAACCGGACCGGCCGCGAAGCGCGCGTGGCCCTCTGCCTCTCCGGCCAGATGCGCGATATGGCGCAGGCGCAGCCCCAAATCCTGAGGCTCGCCGATGAAATAAAGGCGGACATGTTCATCGCCACCTGGGAAAACAATGGCGTGCGCTTTCCCACCTCGGCCCATCTGTCGCATCTCAAACGCATGATGCCGCATGACGTGGTGGAGTATTTCCTGGAAAAGAAGCTCACGGGACAGGATATTCTGGACCGCTGGCCTTCCATCCAGAGATGGATCCGCAATCTGGCCACCGTGTCCGAAGACAGCATCCGCCCACACTATCCAAGTGCGCGGATCGCCATCCACACCGATCAATTTGAAGACCTGGACTACATAGAAAAGACATTCGGTGCCAAGTGGACGGCAACCGGATCTGTTCATATTCCCAATCAGCTCAGAATGGCGTTCCTGATTCGCGAAGTGGCGGCGATGGCTTTGTCGCACGCGCCCTACGACGTTGTCGTGCGGCTGCGGCCGGACGCGCTGTTCGACTTCAATGCCGGGAAACTGGCAGAGGATATCGAGCGGGTGCGGCGGGAGCCCAACACCATTCTGGTTGACCGCATGGATCAGCCGGGTGCGCCGAGCGACTCCTTCGCCATCGGCTCGGCCTACGCCATGTCCTGGTATGCCGCCTGGATCGATGTCGCCCCGGCCTATGGCAACGATGCCTACTACCCCGAGAGGATGGCGCCCCATAAGGGCCTCTACGATCACCTCGTCTCCGGTGGCTTTCGCGTGGCTGTCAGCGACTCCGTGAGGCTCGTCGGGTTCGCGTCGCCGGAAATCACCTCCGCCCATCTCAAGCAGATGATTATCGATGACTGTCGCCGGGGCGACGCCGACAGCATCGATCGGGATTGCCTGGATATCTTGCAGGGAGATCTCCCGGTCGAGCCGCCGGGCGGCGCCCAGCCCCTTCAGCCGCCGGCTTGATGCCCTCTGCCGGCGCGTGTGTCCGGCGCGCCGGGGCACCGGCTGCGACCTATTCACCTCATCTCGTTTCGCGAAAGTCCCTCGCCCGATCACCGTGGCGGAAGGCCAACCGCTGCACTAACATCCGCGCCGAACCACGCACCGGGACTGGGCCAGCCGTTGGGAGTGAGCTTCGTCCTTTGCCGCCCCAGGTGGGGGCGGTCACCCAGCCGTTGGGCCGAGCGAGGAAGATCCGGGTGATCAAGGCAATCCTGTTCGACATGGATGGCGTGCTGATCGACGCCAAGGAGTGGCACTACGAAGCCCTCAACGACGCATTGTCGCTGTTCGGCATGGAGATCAGCCGCACCGAACACCTGGCCGTCTATGACGGTCTGCCGACGCGGCGGAAGCTGGAGCTGCTCTCCAAGGTCCGTGCCTTCCCCGCCAAGCTGCATGGCTTCGTCAACGAGATGAAGCAGCGCCGCACCATGGAGCTGACCATGGAGCGGTGCCGGCCGATGTTTCATCACCAGTATGCGCTGTCGCGGCTGAAGCGGGAGGGCATGAAGATCGGCGTGTGCTCCAACTCCATCCGCCCGACGGTGGAGGCGATGATGGAGGGGGCCGGGCTCACCCAGTATCTCGACCTCATGCTCTCCAACCAGGACGTCACCCACGCCAAGCCCCACCCGGAGATCTACACCACCGCCATCGCGCGCCTGGAGCTGACCCCCGGGGAGGTGCTGATCGTGGAAGACAACGACCACGGCATCCAGTCGGCCCGCGCGTCGGGCGGTCACGTGTTCGAGGTGCAGACGGTCAACGACGTGACCTATGAGGGGATCGTCGCCCGCGTCGCGGAAGTCGAGGACGAGCATCCATGAGGTACCTCATCCCGATTGCTGCGCCGGACGACATGTTTCCGCGCAACGAGTTCCACTATCCAAAGCCGATGATCGAGGTCGACGGCATCGCCATGATCTCGCGCTGCGTCGCCAAGATCCGCGCCGACGATCCCGATGCCAGCTTCGTCTTCGTGGTCCGCAAGCAGGATTGCGACGAGTTTAGCCTGGACCGGGCACTGAGGCTGGATACCGACGGGCGCTGCGTCGTCGTTCCGCTCGACAAGCCCACCAAGGGGGCCGCCTGTTCCGCCCTGATGGCCATCGAGCACATCGACGACGACGAGCCGCTGGTGGTGTGCAATGGCGATCAGGTGATCGAGGCCGACACCCACGCCCTGGTGCAGCGGTTCGAGGAGCGCGGCTTCGATGCCGCGGTGATCACCTTTCCTTCGGTGCATCCCCGCTGGTCGTATGTGCGCACGGGGCCGGACGGCACGGTGCTGGAAGCGGCGGAAAAGCGCGTGCTCAGCCGCATGGCGATCGCCGGCTTCTACTATTTCCGCCGCGGCAGCGACTTCACCCGCGCCACCATGGCTTCGATCCGCAGCGGCGCGTCCGTGTCCGGCCAGTACTACATCGCCCCCGCCATCAACCAGATCATTCTGGAAGGTGGGCTTGTGGGCTATGCGGAAGTCGACGAAGACGCCTACCAGAGCTTCTATTCCCCCCAGCGGGTGGAATATTACCAGCGCCACATCCAAGCACGGCGTGCCGAGGGGCGGGCGGATGCGGGCCCGCTGCAGATCCTGATCCCCATGGCCGGGCTCGGCAGCCGCTTCGTGCAGGCCGGCTACACCAAGCCCAAGCCCTTCATCGATGTCGCCGGCAAGGCGATGATCGAACGCGTGATGGAGAACCTCGACGTCACCGGCGCCCAGTTCGTGCTGATCGCCCGCGGCGAGCACCTGGATGCCGAACCGGGCTTCGTGCACCTGCTGGAAAACCACGGCCACACCACCGTCATCCCCATCGATCTCACCACCGAGGGGGCGGCGTGCACCGTGCTGACGGCGCGGGCGGCGTTGCGCCCCGATGCCCCCCTGCTGATCGCCAACTGCGACCAGATCGTCGACTTCAGCTGTGCGGATTTCGTACGCGATGCCGTGCAGCGGCGGCTCGACGGCTCGATCCTGGTGTTCCACGACAAGCACCTGGACCCGAAATGGTCCTTCGCGCGGCTGGGTGAGAACGACCTGGTGGCCGAGGTGCAGGAGAAGAAGCCGATTTCCGACCTTGCCACCGTCGGCCTCTACTACTTCCGGCGTGCGGACATCTTCATCAACTCCGCCATCGACATGATCTGCCGGAATGATCGGGTGAACAACGAATTCTATGTCTGCCCGGTCTACAACTACGCCATTGCCAATGGTGCACGGATCGGCGTTTACGCCGTGGACCCCGATACCATGCACGGCATCGGCACACCCGATGATCTGGATGCCTATCTGAAGGTGATCGGCGGGGCGGCATGAAGTGCATCGTCCCGCTCGCCGGGCCGGACCTGAAGACCGAAGCCTACGGCTTCCGCCCGCTCCTCACCGTGGACGGCCGGACGCTGCTTGACGCCGCCCTCGACGACCGGCCGTGGCGCGGCGATCTTGCCGGATCCGACTACATCTTCGTGCTGCGGGACGTGCCGGGGCTGGCCGAACTGACCGACGTTCTCGACGCCCGCTGGCCGGGGCACCGCCGCGTCGTGCTCTCGGCGGTGACCGGCGGGGCGATGCTGTCCGCCCTGGCCGGGCTGGTGCTGGCCGATGCCGCAGCCCCGGTGGTGGTCGACCTGGCGGACATTCTGTTTTCCCGCATGGACGGCGACCTCGCCGGGATGTTCGCCGGCGATCCGGGGCTTGGCGCGGCGGTGCCGGTGTTCCAGGCCGATGACGCCTGCTACTCCTACCTGGAGATGCGGGACGGATGGGCGGTCCGGTCCGTGGAAAAGCAGGTGATCAGCACCCACGCCTCGGCCGGCGTCTATGTCTTCCGCACCCCGGCCACCTACCTTGCCGCCGCCGCCTGGTGCCTGGAGCACGCAGACGCGGTTACGGTACGCGGGCTGCACTTCGTCTGCCCCATGGTGAACGGGGTGGTGGCCGGCGGCCTCAGGGTGGCGGCCCCGGCGGTGGCCGATGCCAACCCGGTGAGCAAGATGTTCCACGAGCGCGCATAGGATCGTGCGATGGCCGGCATGGTGATCCTCAGCCACCGCGGCTTCTGGCTGGAGCCGCAGGAGAAGAACACCACCGTGGCACTAGAGCGCAGCCGCGCCGAGGGCTTCGGCACCGAAACCGACGTGCGCGACCTCGGCGGCCGGCTGGTGATTTCCCATGATCCGCCGGTGGGCGGCGAGATCGGGCTTTCGGACCTGCTCGACATCTTCGCCGGCAGCGGGCTGACGCTGGCCATCAACATCAAGGCCGATGGGCTGTCGGCCGATCTGGGGGCCGCCTTCGCGGAGCGGGATATCCCCTGGTTCGCCTTCGACATGTCGGGGCCGGAAACCGTGCGCTACCTTGCCGCGGGGCTGCCGGTGTTCACCCGTCATTCCGATGTGGAGCCCGCCCCCATCTGCTACGAGCAGTCCATCGGCGTGTGGCTGGATGCCTTCCACGGCGACTGGTTCGGGCCGGCCGATGTGCGGGCCCACCTGGATGCCGGCAAGCGCGTTTGCATCGTTTCGCCGGACCTGCACGGCCGCAGCCCGCAACCGGTGTGGGACTGGCTGAAGGCTTCCGGCCTGCACACCCACCCTCGCCTCTCCCTCTGCACCGATTTTCCAACCGAAGCGCGGGACGTGTTCAGCACCGGCGGCTGACAGCACATCTCCATCAGGGCCAAACGCGGTTTCCCCGGCAGGCTTGCTGCCCCTTGGCTTTGGGAGCATTTTTCATTGCAGGGGGCATCGGCATGCGGCCCCGGGCGGCGCGCTTTCGCCGCGATTTCCCATGGGCAGCGGGGACCATGCGATGTTGATCTATGATGGATCAAAGGCCTATGAGAACCTTCAAACAGCAATAAAGAAGCGAACCTTCCGGTTTCCCGCGAAAACCGAAAAAGACTATCGCGACGGCCTGTTGCTGCCGAGCCTGGAGCCGCGCTTCACGCTGACCAGCGACCAGAAGATCTTCACCATCGGGTCGTGCTTTGCACGGAACATCGAAGCCGAGCTGACGGGGCGCGGATTTGACGTTCCTGTAGCCAAGTTTGTCTTGCCCAAGGATGAGTTCAGACATCCGGGGCCGCACATGCTCAACGAGTACAATGCGGGGACAATTCTCCAGCGCATCGAAAGCGTCTTCGGAGAGTTCCGCTATTCCGACGAAATGGGCGTTGAGGCGGTCGAGGGCGGCTATCTGGATCTGTTTCTTCACATCCACCAGCAGCCGGTCTCGCTTGAGCGCCTGCTGGAACGCCGCAGGGAGATCGCGGCGACCTATCAGGAACTGGCGTCTTCTTCCGCGCTGGTCATCACCCTGGGCTTGGTGGAGTCGTGGTTTGACAGTCTCCACGGCTGCTACGTCAACAAGGCGCCATCAAAATCGCTCATCCAGAAAAATCCTGGCCGGTTCCATTTCCACCGCATGGATGTCGAAGATGTGCTCGCACGCATGAATGCTTGCATTGAGATCATCAACGCAAACATGAAGACAAATATCGTGCTGACCGTCAGCCCCGTTCCGATCGAGGCAACGTTCTCCGGCGACAACGTTATTCTGGCAAATTCCTACTCGAAGTCGGTGTTGCGCGTTGCCGCCTCACTTCTCTACGAGAAGTTCGACAATATCGACTATTTCCCCAGCTACGAGGTTGCCCTGTCAAAAGGAACGGCTGGATTCGCGGGGGACAACATACATATCGATAAGATGTTGGTGAAAGAAATCATCGCCTACATGGTCCAGAACTATGTCACCGGCAGGGGTACGGATGAAAACGCCCCACCTCCGGTGTCGCACTATGTGGATCGCGAGATCAAGAATGCCCTGAGCCGCTGAGCGGCGGCTTTCACCGGATGCCGAGGGTGGTTGCGATCGCCGTCCGGCCGGTCGCGCCCCAACCCCCTACAGGTGCCCGGTGCGCCACACCCGGGCGGCGTCGCCGCCAAACCGCAGGGTCAGCCGGGCGGTGCCGTAGGCGGCCCCCACCAGGACCAAAATCAGAACGACCGCGCTGACATAGATGGAGACGACGCTGACCGCCTGCGGCAGGGCGGCGATGCGGGCAGCCAGCGCGTCGGCCGCCTGCAAGTCCTCCTCATCCACCTCCTCGCCCGCCGCCTGGGCGAGATAGACGGCGAACACGTCGTCCACCTCGCGGCGCGGCAGCTCCACCCCGGCATTGACCGCGAGCGCGTTGGCGATGCTCTCGCCCGCCCCTTCCACATCGTTGCGCAGCCTGAGTTGCAGCCAGGCGGTGAGGAACGGCCCGTCGACTTCGCCGTTGCCGAAGGCATCGCCGATCTCCCGCGCCACGGCGCGCGGGCTGCCGGGATCCGCTTGGGCCAACACGGCATCGAGCCGCTCTGCCGCCACCGCCGGGTCGGGCGCCTCGCCCACCACCCAGTCCCGCAGCGGCTCCGTCACCGCTTCCATCGGCACCGTGCCGTGGGAGAGGTCGAGCACCGCCGGCACCACCAGCGCTGCGGTTTCCCGCAACGCCAGGGCGCGGCCGGCATCCTCCACCGCGCGCAGGATGCCGTGCATCGCCAGCCCCACGCCGATGGCCATCACCACGGCCAGGCAGACATAGAGGAGCGCCGATACCCGGCGGTAGGGCACCGGGCGCGGCACCCCGCCGATCACCACTGCCCCGGCCGCCGGATCGTCGGTCATGGCTCAGCCCTTCTTCGCGCGCAGTTCCGCCAGCACGGCTTCGGCGTGGTCGACGCGGACCTTGCTGTCGGCCACCAGGCGGGCGGCGACGGCCTCGATCTCGGCCCCCTCGGCCCCGGCCATGATGGCGATGTTCTTGGAGTGCAGGCTCATATGGCCCTTCTGCACGCCGGTGGTGGCCAGCACCTTCAAGGCCGCATAGTTCTGCGCCAGGCCGATGGCGACGACGATGCGCGCCAGTTCGTCGGCACTGGTGACGCCGAGGATCTCCAGGCAGGCCCGGGCGGTCGGGTGGATCTTGGTGGCACCGCCGATCAGGCCGACCGCCATGGGCAGTTCCAGCACGCCCACCAGGTTGCCGTCGGCATCCGCTTCCCATTTGGACATGGAGCGGTAGCGGCCGGTGCGGGCGGCATAGGCATGGGCACCGGATTCGATGGCCCGGGTGTCGTTGCCGGTGGCCAGCACGGCGGCGGTGATGCCGTTCATCACGCCCTTGTTGTGGGTGGCCGCGCGGTAGGGGTCGGCATCGGCGAAGTGGAAGGCCGCCAGGATGCCGTCGCGCACCGCCGGCCCGCCGATGTCTTCGGCCCGCCACACGCCGCGGGCGCGCGCCAGCCGCCGGTCGGCCAGGTTCGACAGGATGCGCAGGAACACCTGCCCGCCGGTCCATTCGGCGATGCGCGGACCCACCGCCTCGGCCATGGTGTTCACTGCATTGGCGCCCATGGCATCGCCGGTGTTGACGATCAGATGGGTGATCACCATCGGCCCCTGGGCGCTGTCGATGATGCGCACCTCCAGGCTCTGGAAGCCGCCGCCGAACTTCAGCAGCACCGGGTCGCACTCGTCGCAGATCGCCTTGATCTCATCGCGGTGCTCCAAGATCTTGAAGCGCGCGTTTTCCGGGT
>JAGQRL010000345.1 GCA_020425485.1 Rhodospirillaceae bacterium | reverse complement strand
CACCTCGCCCGCGGCGATGCGGTTGACCACGGTGGGCGGCAGGCAGCGGATCGACATCTTGGGCTCCGGTCACGCCAACAGCCAGATATGGTAGCAGCCGCCCGCAGCCAACCCAAGCGCGCGGCGCGGCTGGCCGGCCGATCTGGCCCCGCCATCTTGCCGGCGCCGCATTTTCCTTGAAACCGCCACGGTTTTGCGCCACCCGACCTTTCGGGCAGCGCCTGTTGCGCGGCGGGCGCCGGAGTTTTGGAGGGAGACCGTTCATGCGTGGCATCGTGATCGTGATGATGGAGATCATCTGCTGGGTTCTGTTCTTCTTGAACATCGCCGGCAGTGTGTATCTCGGGGCGGATTTCGTGCCGGTCTATGCGCAGCTCATCGGCGTCGACGTGCCCGATCCCATCATCTGCATGGTCATCGGCGGCGTGGTTGGCCTGCTCGGCTCGGTCATCCTGTTCGGCCTGGTCTTCGCGGTGATCGACATCCGCGCCCAGACCAAGCGGGCCGCCCAGTTGCTGGACGACCTGAAGGAGCGGCGCACCGCGGCGTCCCAGCGCATGCGCGACTGAGCGCACAGCCACTTTCCAGGGAGCAGGGCATGGCGGCACGACTCGGGATCCTGACGGCCGTGCTGGTGGCCGGTGCTGCGGCAAGCGGCCCGGCCGCCGCCCAGATGCCCGGCACCGGGTGCTGGCTGAACGACGAGCCGACCTTCCTCGTCAACGTCTGCGTCAGCGACGGTGCCGGCAAATCGGCGGAAGTCCGCTGGGATGAACCGGAAGACCAGATGTATGCGCGCAGCTACGGCCATTGCCTGGGCAGTGTGGAATTCACCGATCTGGCACCGTCGACCTTCACCATGACGGTGCCGCGCCTGGAAGACGGCTGCTTCCAGGACGGCGAGGTGACGCGCCTGGCGCTGCGCATCTACGACTGTGTGTGGCTGGAGGCCGGCGACAGCTTCTCGTGCTACGAGACGGTGTTGCTGGACGACGGCAGCGTGTTCGGCGAAGTGGCCGACGTGCTCTTCGAGCTGTACTCCGAAGTTCCGGCGCAATAGGCGGCATCAGGCCCCAGCGGCGTGCCGAAGCCACACGGTCCCCGAAGCCCCTGTAGGATGGTCGTGGCCGGGTGGCGGAGACGGCCGGAACCGTCTCCGCCAGGGGCGAAGAAGCCCTAGAAGCCGATGCCCACGAAGGTTTGCGGGGCGGCTTCCACCACCCGCACGCCGTCCTCGGTCACCTCCAGCACCGCCAGCCCGCGCTCAACCACATTGTCGCTGCCGAAGCGGAAGATGCCATCGATGCCGGCGAACCCGTCGGGATCGGCCAGCGAGGCCATGGAGTAGTTGGCCCGCTCGGGGATCTGCGACAGTACCGCCGCCATCGCCACGGCGTCATAGGGCAGGGTGGCCAGGCGCGGCGGCGCTTCGCCGAAATTGGCCTCGTAGCGGCGTTCGAAATCGGCGCGCAAGTCGGGCTGGGGCGAGGCGAACCAGGCGCCGCGCATGGCCCGTTCCACCCCCACATTGCCGCCGTCCCACAGCCCGGTGCCGATGATGTGGGCGTCGCGCAGGCCGTAGTAGGGCAGCAGCGGTGCCACCGTGCGCAGGCGCAGGCCCGTATCGGGCAGCATGACGGCCTGGATGCCGCCGGCCGCCGACAGGCGCTCCACCTCGTCGGAAAACTCCGTGCCGTTGGGGTTGTACATCACCTGGTCGACCAGGCTGGCGCCGCGCTCGCGCACCGCATCGCGGGTCGCTTCGGCCACCGCGTTGCCATAGGGCGTATCGGGCGCCAGCACCGCAAAGCGGCCGATGCCCTGGCGGGTGGTGTATTCCACCACGCGGTCCACCTGGGCGGCGGGCACGAAGCCCATCACCAGCGCGTTGTCGCCGGCCACCGTCTCATCGGTGGTGAAGGCCACCACGTTGACGTTGCGCGGCCGCGCCACCTCCGCCACGGCGCGCACGTTCTGGCTGAACAGCGGGCCGAGGATGAGCTGGGCGCCGTCGTCGATCACCGACTGGGCGGCGCGGCGGGCGCCATCGACGGTGCCGCCGGTATCGCGCGGCAGAAGCTGGAAGTTGGGCGTGCCGATATCCAGCACCGCCATCTCTGCGGCCTGGCGCATCTGCTGGCCGAGCTGGCCGGCTTCGCCCGAGAGCGGCAGCAGCAGGCCGACGCGGATGGCATCGGGGTTGACCGGGCGGCCCAGCCGATCGGTGATCGACAGCGCCGGGCCGGCAGCGCCGATGGGTACCACGGTGCGGGTGGGGGCGACGGTCTGTTGCGGCGACGCCTGCCTCTCCTGTACCGTTTGGCCACACGCGGTGAGGGCGAGCAGCAGCAGTCCCGACAGGACGCCGCCGATGCGGCCGCGCCCGGAGCGTCGGCTCCGCACCGTGTCGCCACCGCAGGGTGCCTCTGATGCCCGGTCACCCATCCACGCCAAACGCGCCATACCTGCCCTCCCTCGATCGAAACGCGGGCGTTTCGCCCCGCGCGGCCCCCTGATGTCAAGCCGCCCAAACACTAGCGGTGCCCCCCAGGGCGAACAAGTCGCTGCGGGGTTGCATGTGGTCGGCGTGCCCATCGGCAATCTCGGCGACATCACCCTGCGCGCGCTGGCGACGCTGGGCGGCGTCGACGCCGTGGCCTGCGAGGACACCCGAGTGACGGCAAGGCTTCTTGGTCATTATGGCCTGACGAAGCCGCTGATTGCCTACCACGACCACAATGCCGCCGAAGTGCGCCCGCGCCTGCTGGCCCGCCTGGCCGAGGGGGCGGCCCTGGCGCTGGTGACGGATGCCGGCATGCCGGCGGTGTCCGACCCCGGCTACAAGCTGGTGCGCGCGGCGCGGGAGGCCGGCTGCAAGGTGCATGTGGTGCCCGGCGCCAGTGCGGTAACGGCGGCGGTGGTGGCGGCCGGCCTGCCGACCGACCGGTTCCTGTTCGCCGGCTTCCTGCCCAACAAGGCCCAGGCGCGCAAGGCGGCGTGGGCGGAGCTGGCAGCACTGCCCACCAGCCTGGTGGTGTTCGAAAGTGCCAAACGCTTGGCCGCCAGCCTGGCCGACCTGGCCGCGGTGGATGGTGCCCGCGAGGTGGCGGTGACGCGCGAGCTGACCAAGCTGTTTGAGGAGGTGCGCCGCGGCACCGCGGCGGAGCTGGCCGAAACCTACGCCCGCGAAGGCCCGCCCAAGGGCGAGGTGACGCTGGTGGTCGGCCCGCCGGGACCGCGGGAGACCGAAGCGGTCGACCTGGACGCCGCCCTGCGGGCTGCCCTGGTCGACGCCTCGGTGCGCGATGCCGCCGACCTGGTGGCTGAAGCCACCGGCCTGCCGCGCCGCACCGTCTACCAGCGCGCGCTCGCCCTGGCGGCCGACAGGCCGTGAGTCGGCATGGCCCCGAACAGCGGCGGGCAGCAGACCAGCGCGGCCGGTCGGCCGAAGAGCGGGCGGCGGAGCTGCTGGAAGCCAGCGGCTACACCCTGCTGGCCCGGCGCTACCGGGTGCGCGGCGGCGAGGTGGACCTGATCGCCGCCGACCCCGATGGCGTGCTCGCCTTCGTGGAGGTGAAGGCGCGCGCGGTCGGGGCCGATGCCCTGGCGGCGGTGGGCGCCCGCCAGCGCGCCCGCATCGTCACCGGTGCGCTGACCTATATTGCGGAAACGCCGGAACGCGCGGCCAGCCCGCTGCGCTTCGATGTGATCGCGGTGGACGGGACCGGCGCGCTCTATCACCTGGCCGATGCCTGGCGGCCGGAAGGCGATCACGGCGCATTCTGAGCGGCGGCATCCGGTTGCGGTTGGCCGATGGCGGGTTTGCCGCGCCCGCCCGCCGCGGGGTGGGAAAGCACCACCAGCCCGGCGGCAACGAAGCCCACCGCCAGCACCAGGCTGAGGGTGGGGGAGGTGCCCAGCAGCACCACCGTCAGCGCCGCTGCCGTTACCGGGCCGAGCGCCAGATAGCCCGTCACCCGCGCCGGCTCCAGCCGGTCCAGCGCATAGAGCCAGCCGAGATAGGCGATGCCGCTGGAGAGGCCGATGAAACCGATCAGCCCCCAGGTGTCGAGTGGCCAGCCCGCCACCGGCACGCGCGCCCCTTCCACCGCCGCCAGCAGGCCGAGCGGCAGCAGGGCCGACCCCATGGCCAAAGCGCTCACCCGCACCACGCCGTAGCGGCGCAGGTAGCGGCCATAGAGCTGGGAGCACAGCGCGATGGACAAGGTGGCGGACGACGCCGCGGCCAGCCCCCAGGCATCGTCCGGCGCCAGGTGGCCGGTCAGCCCGTCGAGCCCCACCAGCACCGCCACGCCGGCAAGCGTAAGCGCCATGCCCGCCACCGCCGCCCGGCCCAGCGGCGGCCGGCCGAGCAGCCGGCCCACCACCAGGGTGACGATGGGCAGCGTGGCGAACACCAGGGCGACGCGGGCGGGATCGGTGAGGATCACCGCCAGGTTGAGCAGGGCGATGGGCACGCCGAACTGGCCGATGCCCAGCAGCACCAGGCCCGGCAGGTCGCCAAGCGCGATCCCCGGGCCCCGCCGCGCCAGGGCCAGCGGCACCAGGATCAGCAGCGCCACGCCGTAGCGCAGGAAGCCCAGCCAGCCGGCACCGGTGTCCTGCACGGCAGCCCCGCTGGCCACCATGGCGGCCCCCACCTGCACGCCGGTGAGGGCGGCACAGGCCATCGCCGCCCCCACAGGTCCGCTCCCAGGTGCGTTCACAGATCCAGGTCCCAGGTCTGGCCCACCAGGTCGTGGCCGAAGCTGTGGTGCGGCTCCTCCTCCGTCAGGCGGAAACCGGCGGTTTCGTAGATGCGGCAGGCGGCGGTGAGGATGGAGTTGGTCCACAAGGTCAGCCGCCGGTAGCCCTTGGCGCGGGCGAAGGCGATGCACTCGTCCACCAGGTGGCGGCCGAGCCCGAGCCCGCGGGCGGAGGCTTCCACATAGAGCATGCGCAGCTTGGCCACCGTGTCGTCCTTGCGCACGCAGAACACCGAGCCCACCACCTCGCCGTCGCGTTCGGCGATCCAGCAGCGCTCGCGCGCCGGGTCGTGGTGGGTGATGAAGCCGGCGACGATTTCCGACACCAGGGCTTCGAAGGTGCCGTCCCAGCCGTATTCGGCGGTGTAGAGGGCGGCCTGGCGGTGCACCACCCAGCCCATGTCGCCCGGCACCGGGTCGCGCAGCACGAAGGCGGGGCCGGGCAGAACGTCGCCCAGCAGGCGCTGGATCTGCGCCATGGCGCCCACCAGGCGGCGCTGGTCGGGCTCCGCCAGGGGGGCCAGCAGGTCCGCCACCTCCTTGGCCGACGCGGCATCCAGCCGGGCGAAGGCGGCGCGGCCGGCTTCGGTGAGGGTCAGTGCCAGGCGCTTGGCATTGCCGTCGCTGGGGGCGCGGACCACCAGCCCGTCGGCCTCGAAGCCGGCGATCAGGCGGCTGACATAGCCGGGATCCATTTCCAGCCGGCGCGCCAGTTCGCCGGCGGCAATGCCGTCTTCCTGGGCCATCTCGAACAGCAGGCGGGACTGGGCGAGCGTGAAGGGCGAGGCAAGCAGCCCTTCGTTCAGCGCCCCCAGGATGCGGGTGTGGAAGCGGTTGAAGCGGCGCACCGCGGCGATGCGATCGGCCGGCACGCCGCGGATCTCCTCGGCCATCTGGTTGACCCGCGCAGCGATGATGTTGACTGAGGCAACATACACGCGGACGGCAGGGCGGTGAAGGGGAGCGAACGCGTCCGGCGTTCGCGCCTAGCGCTTTTCGTACTGGCCCTTGCCGAACAGCAGGTCGCGCGCCTTGGCGTCGAAGCCTTCCTTGCGGAACTCCGTCAGCACCGTCACACCCTTCTTAACCGCCGGCCGCGCGTCGATCTCTGCAAACCAGCGCTTGACGTTGGGGAACTCGTCCAGCGTGTGGCCCTGGCGTTCGATGGAACGGGTCCACGGGAAGGTGGCGATATCGGCCAGCGAGTAGTCGTCGCCCGCCAAAAAACGGCTGGCGCCCAGGCGCTTGTCCATCACGCCGTAGAGCCGCCCGGCTTCGTTGGTGTAGCGGTTGACGGCGTACTCGATCTGCTCGGGCGCATACTGGCGGAAGTGGTGGGCCTGGCCGAGCATGGGGCCGACACCGCCCATCTGGAACATCAGCCACTGCATCATGTCGAACAGCGCGCGCGGATCCTCAGGCCAGAAGCGGCCGGTCTTGTGCGCCAGGTAGAGCAGGATGGCGCCGGATTCGAACACCGAATAGGGCGTGCCGCCCGGCCCGTCGGGATCGACGATGGCGGGGATCTTGTTGTTCGGGCTGATCTTCAGGAACTCCGGCGTGAACTGGTCGCCGGCGCCGATATTGATGGGGTGGGCCTGGTAGGGCAGGTCCAGCTCCTCCAAGAGGATGGAGACCTTGACGCCGTTGGGCGTCGCCCAGGAATAGAGCTGGATGGCGTTATCTGCGGGGGCGTCTGCGGGAACCTCTGCGGGCATGGGCGTGTGCCTTCTGTTCGGGGGCCGGG
>JAGQRL010000038.1 GCA_020425485.1 Rhodospirillaceae bacterium | reverse complement strand
ATGGCCGCCAGGACGATGGGCCAGTCGGCGTCCGGCCGACGGTCAAGGATAACGGTGCACATGGCCGATTCCCTTGAAATACATAGATATCTCAGCGCTGCGAAGGGGACTCGAGGCAATTGCAGGCACCCTATGCCTACGGTTAGAACAGAAGAATATCCGGTCGTGATACCACCTGTGAGCGGGTCGGTGCCTGCGAATCGGCCGGCAGGCAATCGCCGCCCGAAAACCGCCGGGCCTGGGAGGGGCCGACAGATGACCACCTTCGACGAACGGGAACGCGGCTTCGAGACGCAGTGGCAGCATGACGAGACGGTGCGGTTTCGGGTGCTCAGCCGGCGCAACCGACTGCTCGGCCTGTGGGCGGGCCATCTGATGGGCCTGACGGTGGGGGAGGCCGAAGCCTATGCCAAACGGCTGGTCGACCTGGAAGTCGAGCTGGCCGGCGACGAACCGATCCACGACCGGGTGGAAGCCGATCTGCGGCGCGCCGATGTGGACCTGTCCGATCATCGCCTGCGCAAGCAGATGGCCAGCCTGATGATCGAGGCCCACGACCAGGTGATGTCCGAAGCGACGGCCAGCGAGGCCGATGCGCAGGAGCGATATGCCGCACAGGTCACCTCGGCAACAGGGACGCTGGATCGTCGCTGAACACCGCCGCGACGCCGGCCTGCCATAGGGCTGCCGCCGCGGCCGCATCATTGATCGTATAGGCCGCCACCGGCCGCCCATCGGCCAGGTATTGGGCCATGTCCGCCGCCGACGTGCGGTCGGGGCTGACATGCAGGCTGGCGGCACCCAGGCGGTCGGCCACGGCGCGCCAATCCGCCGGCCGGTCCCAGATCAGGTAGCCGCGCGGCCAGTCCGCCGCCAACTGGGCCGCCACCTCCAGGCACTCCAGCGAGAAGGACGACACCAGCGGCGGCGCCAGGCCGCCGGGCCAGGCGGCCCGTGCCGTGGCCAGCACGATCTTGGCGGTTTCCACATCGCGCCCGGGGCACGGCTTGATCTCGATGTTGATCGCCAGTCCCAGCTCCACCACCAGCGCCAGGGCGGCGTCCAGGGTGGGCACCGGTTCGCCGGCGAACTGCGGGGCGAACCAGCTTCCGGCATCCAGCCGGGCGAACTCCTCAGCCGTTCTTGCCGCCGCCGGGCCGCTGCCGTCGGTGGTGCGGTCCAGGTCGTCGTCGTGCAGCAGGATGGCCACGCCGTCGGCGGTCAGCTTGGCGTCCACCTCCACCATGGCCACACCGCCGGCCGCCGCGGCACGGATGGCGGCCAGCGTGTTTTCCGGGGCGATCGCGGCGGCCCCGCGATGGCCGATCACCGGCGGCAGCACCAAGGTCATGGCCGGCGCCCTCCGCGTGGCGGGCCGGCCGGCGGACCGCCCGGTGTACCGCCCGGTGTGCCGCCCGGTGTACCGCCCGGTGTGCCGCGGCCTTCCATCACCCGGCGCAGCTCCGCAACATCGTCGCGCAGCCCTTCGATGGCGCGGGCAAGCTGCAGGGAATCGGCATGGGCGCTTTCCTGGATCTTGCGCCTGGCGTCGGCAGCGTCGGTTTCATGCTGCGCCTGCATGGCGTTGACGATGATGGCGATGAACAGGTTCAGCACGGCAAAGCTCGTCAGCACGATGAAGGGCACGAAGAACACCCAGGACCACGGGTAGAACTCCATGGTCGGCCGTACGATGCCCATGGACCAGCTTTCCANNGCGTCATGATCTGGAACAGCGAATACATGGAGCGGCCGACGGTGCCGAACCACTCCTGCATGTTGCCGGCGGGGTCCTCGGGGTGCACCTCCACCCCGAACAGCTTGGTGGCCAGCACGGCGGACACGTAGAACACCAGCATCAGCACGGCCATGATCGAGCCCATGCCGGGGATGGCATCGAGCAGCGCCTGCACCACCCGGCGCATCTGCGGCACCACGGAGAGCAGGCGCAGCACGCGCAGGATGCGCAGGGCGCGCAGCACCGACAGGTTGCCGCCCGCCGGCACCAGCGAAATGCCGACGATGATGAAATCGAAGATGTTCCAGCCGGAGCGGAAGAAGCCGAGCCGGTAGACGATCAGCTTGGCCGCCAGCTCCGCAACGAAGATGCCGAGGATCACCCGGTCGATGGCGTGCAGCAGATCGCCCGCCGCTGCCATGGCGGACGCACTGGTTTCCAGCCCCAGGGTGACGGCGTTGAGCAGGATGATCGCGGCGATCACGCCCTGGGTGCGCGGATGCTCCACCAGCCGGCGCAGGCGGTCGAGCGCGGGCGGCAACGCGGAAACGGTGTCGGACATGGGTACGCTCATCACCCCCACAGGGCGGGATCGGCCGGCAGCACCTCAGCGGCGCGATAGGTCAGCCCCGGCTCACGGTCGCGGGCCAGCAGCAGCGGGCCGTCCAGGTCCACCACCACCGCCCCCTGGGCCACCAGCACGGCCGGCGCCATGGCCAGCGAGGTGGAAATCATGCAGCCCACCATGATCTGCAGCCCGGCCTTGCGGGCGGTGGCGGCCAGCTTCAGCGCCTCCGTCAGCCCGCCGGTCTTGTCGAGCTTGATGTTGACCATCTGGTAGCGGCCGATCAGCGGCGGCACGGTCGCCCGGTCGTGGCAGCTTTCGTCGGCGCACAGGGGCACCGGGCAGTGCACGGACGCCAGCTCCTCGTCGTGGCCGGCCGGCACCGGCTGCTCGATCATCTCCACCCCCAGCTCGGCCAGGGCCGGGGCGCAGGTGTCCACGTCGTCCACCGTCCAGGCTTCGTTGGCATCGGCGACCAGCCGGCAATCCGGCACCACCGCACGCACCGCCCGCACCCGCTCCACGTCCTCCGCCGCCGGCCCGCCCAGCTTCAGCTTGAGGATCGGCCGGTGATCGACGGCGCGGGCCGCTACGGCCATGGCATCGGGCGTGTCCAGGCTGATGGTGTAGACGGTGGTCAGCGGCTGCGGCCGCGCCAGCCCGGCCAGCTGCCAGACCGGCTGGCCGGTGCGCTTGGCTTCCAGGTCCCACAGCGCGCAGTCCACGGCATTGCGCGCCGCCCCCGCCGCCAGGAATTCCGGCAGGCCGGTGCGGTCGAGCCCTTCGGCCAGCGGCCCGGCCATGGCATCGATCTGCGCCAGGGTGCCGGCCACGGTTTCCCCGTAGCGGGCATAGGGCACGCATTCGCCGCGGCCCACCGCATCGCCGTCCGTGATCTCCACCACCACCACCTCTGCGGCGACACGGCTGCCGCGGGAGATGGTGAAGCTGCCGCGAATGGGCCAGCTTTCGGTTCGCACGCTGAGACGGCGCATGGCGTCACCCCCTATCCGACCAGCGCATCGACGATGGGGCCGACGCCGTGCTTGACGGGATCGACGGCGGGCAGCCCGAAGCGCTCGGACAGCTCGCCCAAGGCCCGCTCGGTGCCCGCAGCATCGAGGCCGGAGGTGTTGCAGGCGATGCCGACGGTGCGCGCCGCCGGGTTGGTGAGGTGGGCGCAGCGCTCATTCAGCTCCATGCACTGGCCGAGGTCCGGCAGCTTGTAGCCCGGCAGGCCGCGCATGTGCGGCCGCCCCGGCTCGTGGCACAGCACCAGGGCATGCGGCTGGGCGCCGTGCAGTAGCCCCATGGAGACGCCGGCGAAGGAGGCGTGGAACAGCGAACCCTGGCCTTCGATCAGGTCCCAGTGGTCGTCGTCGTTGGCCGGGCTCAGCCATTCGGTGGCGCCGGAGATGAAGTCCGACACCACGGCATCCACCGACACGCCGTCGCCGGCGATGAGGATGCCGGTCTGCCCGGTGGCGCGGAAATCGGCCCGCATGCCGCGCGCCCGCATCTCCCGCTCAAGGGCCAGCGAGGTGAACATCTTGCCGACCGAACAGTCGGACCCGACGGTGAGCAGCCGCTTGCCGGAGCGCGGCTCGCCGTTGCCGACGTCGAACTCGCGGGTGGGGTGGCGCACGTCGAACAGGCTGCGGCCGAGCCGTTCGGCCGCCTCACGCAGGGCCGGCACCGCTCCCAGCCGATTGTGCAGGCCGCTGGCGAGGTCGAGCCCCAGGTCCAGCGCCTTCAAGAGCGTCTGCTGCCACACCTCGGAGATGCGGCCGCCGCGGTTGGCCACGCCGACCACCAGCGTCTTGGCGCCGGCGGCCACGCCCTCCTCCAGCGTCACGTCGTTGAGGCCGACGGTGGCGTTGCAGCCATCGAGGCGGAGCTGGCCGACGCACCAGGACCGCCGCCACATGGCCACGCCGTTGGCGGTCTTGGCCGCGAGCTGGTCGGGCGCGTCACCCAGGAACAGGATGTAGGGATGGGCAATCGACATGGTGAGCGATCCGGGACAGGAGGAGCGGAACGGTCGGCGGGAGGCGGCGGCGGACCTTTCGGGGGGACGTGGGATGGGCGATGCCTCCCATGGGTGTCCGCACCGCCTATTGGGCCACCTGCCGCGCGCTGTGCAACCGCTTTCCGATCATGCCTCGTTAAAGCGCCGGAAGGCATCCGCCACATCGGCTATGGCCAGCTCCAGCAGGCGCCTGCCGTCTTCCTCCGTGGCCAGCGACGGGTCGGAGCCCATGCGCCCGTCGGGGTGGTTGCGGCGGAAATCCTCTGGCCCCTGGAAGCGGTGGATGGGCGCCACCTGGGGGTCCAGCACCCGCCGGTCCGCCCGCTCGGGGAACAGGCCCCAGGTGAGCGCCAGTTCGCTGGCGGTGGCATGCGCCCCTTCCTTGTCGCCATAGAGGCTGTGGCACAGCTCGCGCACCCGGCGGCCCTGCCACCAGTTCAGCGTATCGAGCCGCAGTTCGGGAAGCTGCGCCTGGGCGCGGGCACCGTGGATTTCCATGAAGGCGGCCCGCAGGGTCGACACGTTGCCGCCATGGCCGTTGACGAAGAGGATGCGCCGGAAGCCGTGGCCAGCCAGCGACTCCACCACGTCGCGCAGCACCGCCATCAAGGTGGAGGGGCGCAGGGTGAGCGTGCCGGAAAATCCCAGATGGTGCACCGCCATGCCGATGGACAGCACCGGCGCTACCACCGCCCCGCAGGCCTCGCCGACTCCGTTGGCCACGGCTTCCGCGCACAGCGCATCAGTGCCGATCAGGCCGGTGGGGCCGTGCTGCTCGGTCGATCCGATGGGCACGATGGCGGCGGTGGAGGTGGCCAGGTGGGCTTCCACCTCCGGCCAGGTCATCAAAGAGAGTCGCATGGGGCAAACCTAGTGCATCGCAACAGGCGCGCCAGTCCGCTGATGCTGCGATCGCACCTTCGCTGCCAGGGTGTTGCGCTGGCCCCGCCACTCCGATTAGGTGAGACGACCCTACCGCAGCACCGGCCGCGCCAATGCAGATCAAACGCCTGGTCGCCCGCAACACATTGCTGCTCGGCCGCATGTATCGCATGTGCGTCGACGGCGGCACCATGGACGTGGTGCTGCGCGACTTCCTGGATCTCGATTTGATCCGGTGCACCAAATACGTCTTCGTGGACAGTGGCGACGGTATGCTGCGGCTCAAACGCGAAGCCGACATCCTGATCGATACAAATCATATCTCGTGGGTTTCATTGCACGACATGGAAGGCTACCCGCGCGACGATTGATGCCGCGTGAGGTGAAATCGGCCCCCAGTAAATCCGATTGGGACTGACTGTTCGCGCATGCGAATAGGCACGAGCCCATGGCCGTGACACAGAAGTGCTGTGGCGCCGATCAATGCCGGAATGGTTGTAAAGACGAGACATTTTGTGCACTGCCGAGACGCCAGTGCTGCACCGAAGATCTAAAGACCTTCGGACCCTAAGTAATAGTTATCGTGAAACAGCGGGGGAGTTGGGCCGCGCACCAGACCGGATGGGCTTCTGATTATTGATTATCCAGCGTACGGCCCAGACATGTAGCCACAGCCTGGGCGCACCTCCCTAAACTTGGGCCCCGTGCGCGGTGGACATGATGTACGCCGAAATGCCGCAGCCCTCAAGCAGTTTTTGTACACATCAGGCTGGCAAATCGACTGTCAATTTCGTCAGGAGGCATTGACGGATCCCACACAGGAAAGGGCCGCACCGCCGCCGATCGGAGCGGTGCGGCCCCCTGCACTGCCGTCAGAACGGGAACACGATGTCGTAGAGCTGCTGGCCGTAGCGCGGCTGCTGCACATCGGTGATCTGGCCGCGGCCGCCGTAGGAGATGCGGGCTTCGGCGATCTGTTCGTAATTGATGGTGTTCTGCGAGGTAATATCTTCCGGCCGGATAATGCCGGCGATGGTCAATTCGCGCGCCTCGAAGTTCACCCGAACTTCCTGGCGGCCGAAGATGGCCAGGTTACCATTGGGCAGCCGTTCGGTGACCACTGCGGCAAGCTGCAGCTCGATATCCTCGGAGCGCACCACCGAACCTGCGCCGGTGGACGTGCTGCCGCTGCCCAGCTCCACCGCAGCATCCGGCGTGAACTGGGAGGGCAGCACCATCTCCAGCACGCTTTCCTCAAAGCCCAGCAGGTTTGGAACCTCCGCACTTTCGGAGTTGGTGCGGCTGCGGCTGGTGGTGTTGGCCAGCGAGGCGCCGTCGTCGATGTTGATGACGACCGTCAGGATGTCGCCGATGTCGCTGGCCCGCTGGTCGCGGAAGAAGGCGCGGCTGCCCGCCTGCCACAGCGAGTTGGGGTTCTGCTCCACCACCTGGGGGGCCGGCATCGGCATGCGCACCGGCGTGTAGTCCGGCGAGACGACCGGGTTGACGATGGGCGACAGCGCCGGCGGCTCGCCGATGTTTTCGATGCGGTCCGCCGCACTGCAGGCGGCCAGCGCCAGGGCCGCCGCAGCAGCACCGGCCAGGCGGCCGGCAAGCCCGTAAATCGGCCCGGAAGCCCGGCTGGGAGAACGATGGGTGTGACTGCTCAAGGTCTGCTGCGGGATCATTTTGATCTCCATGGCCGGGGGCGGTTTCCGCCCCGTACGGTTGTTTGGCTGGGCGGCGGCACTCAGTTGATGATGAAGGCGGTTGCGTTGGCTTCCACCGCCCCGGGGCCGGACACCACGGCGTCGACGGTGCGGCCGCTGTCGGCGTTGGCGACGCGCACCACGGAACCCAGGGCGCCGTCCTCCAGCGCGCGGCCGCGCATCAGGATGGTCAGCGGGCCGCTGGTGTAGGTGATCATCACGCCGCTGCCGCGGGCCACCACCACCGGCGGCTCCAGGTCGCTCACCAGCACCATGTCGCCGGCCGGCAGGGCGCGGCGCACCGCCATGCCCGTCAGCTCCGCTGTGGTGCGGGCAACGCCGGTGGGCACATGGGCGGAGTCCATGGTCACCCAGGCGATGTCGTTGGTGCCGATCTGCTCTTCCAGCTCCAGGGCGCGGGCCAGCACCGGCACCTCCACCATGGCGCGGGCGGTGCCGTAGATGGGGATGCGCACCTGGTCGGCGGGGTCGGCATCGGCCGGCGCCACCACGGTGGCGGAGAACTGGCCGGTGGTCGGTTCCAGGCGAACCTCGGTCAGGCCCACGGTGGGGGCGACGCTGGTGGGCAGATGGATCACCCGGTCGATCCCCGGCATGTCCACCACCACCTCACCCGGCCCAAGCTGGGGACGAAGCTGGCCGATCAGCAGGGCGCGGATGCCGCTGAAATCGACCTGGTTGCTGGCGCGGGTGATGCGCGACACGGCGTTTTCCGACGCCAGCGGCACATCCACCCCATAGGCGCGGGCGACGCGGGCCACCCAGGTGCCGGGCACCTCCGCGGTGCGCCCCGGTTCCGGTGCGCGGGCGACGGCGATGGCCGCCTGGTCGGCGGTGAGCCCCTCCACCAGGTCGCCCAGCACCACCACGTCGCGGTCGATGGTGGAGGCATCGCGCAGCTCGGCGGCCTGGGCCGCAACGGCGACCACGAACACGGCGGCGGCGGCAAGAATGGCGTAGATCTGGCTCATAACCGGTGCCCCTCAGGCAGTCCCAGCCGCATCAGCGCAGGCTGGTGGTGGTGCGCATCATTTCGTCGGTGGTGGTGATGACCTTGGAGTTCATCTCGTAGGCGCGCTGGGCGGAGATCAGGTTGGTGATCTCCGAGACGATGTTGACGTTGGAGGTCTCCAGCATGCCCTGCTCGATGTAGCCGAAGCCGTCGGACTGGGGCGTGCCGGTCACGGCGTTGCCCGAAGCCGGGGTTTCCAGGAACAGGTTGTTGCCGATGGCTTCCAGGCCCGCTTCGTTGGCGAAGTTGGCCATCTGGAACTGGCCGACGAGCTGCGGGTCCACCTGGCCGTCGAGCGTGACGGAGACCTCGCCCGATTCGTTGATGGCGATCTGGATGGCATCGGCCGGCACCGAGCCGGGGCCGATCACCGGATAGCCGTCCGCCGTCACGATGGTGCCCTCGGCGTTCAGCAGGAACGAGCCGGCGCGGGTGTAGCCGGTGTCGCCGTTGGGCATTTCAACCTGGAAGAAGCCGCGGCCGCTGATCGCCACGTCCAGCGGGTTGTCGGTGACCTGCATGTTGCCCTGCTGGTGGATGCGGTAGACGGACGCGCTTTGCACGCCGGCACCGATCTGCACGCCAGCGGGGATGATGGTGCCGGCATCCGACGACGCCGTGCCGACCCGCCGCATGCTCTGGTAGAGCAGGTCCTGGAACTCCGCGCGCTGACGCTTGAAGCCCGTCGTCGTCATGTTGGCGATGTTGTTGGAGATGACGTCGACATTGAGCTGCTGGGCCAGCATGCCCGTGGCACCGATGCTGAGCGACCGCATGGTTCTGGGTTCCTTCGCTTAGGTTGAGGCCATCTGGCCGAGGCGACGGATGGCAGACTGCTGACGCTCGTGCTCGTTCTGCAGGATCTGCTGGGTCGTCTCGTAGGCCCGGGCGATGGCGATCATCTGGGTCATTTCGACGATGGGCTCGACGTTGGAGGACTCGATGGCGCCCTGCATCACGGTGGTGGCCTCGGCCGGGCGCGGCGCTTCGTTGGTGACGAAGAGCGAAGCGCCCAGCGGCTCCAGCCGGTGCGGCTCGTCGAACTCCACGATGTCGATACGGCCCACCTGGGCGTTGTCGGCCGACACCGTGCCGTCTTCGGTGATGGTGATGCGTTCGGTGCCCGCCGGGATGGTGATGGTGCCTCCGTCGGCGGTCAGCAGCGGCAGGCCGCTGGTGTTGACGAGCTGGCGCTGGCCATCCAGCGACAGGTGGCCGCTGCGGGTGTAGCGCGGGCCGGACGGCGTCTGCACCCGAAGGAAGCCGTCGCCCATCAGCGCCAGGTCGAACTCGTTGCCGGTCTCCACCAGCGGGCCCGGCCGCAGGTCGGCCACCATGGCCTGGTCGATCACCATGCTCATCTCGTGGCCCTGGCCGGGGCCGGGGTCGTCCACATCGGCCAGATAGGTCTCGAACAGCATCTGCTGCGAGCGGTATCCGGCGGTGTTCATGTTGGCGATGTTGTTGGCCACCGCATCCATCTGGCGCTGCAGCACCATCTGGCGGGAGAGACCGACGAAGATCGCGTTTTCCATAGCGGCACACCCTGTGACCGGCTTTCCGGTGGGCAGCGGGGAGGACCCCGGCACCCGTCGTCCCCCAGATGCAGGAGGCATGCCAGCGGCAGATCCCAAGGTTCCTGCGGGTTTACGCCGGGGCCCGGGGGTGCCGGGCGGAAGCTTCGGCCGGGCCGGGCGGGGCCTGCTGGGTAGAACCTGCCGGGCACCCCGCCTCCGGCCACACGCAACCGCTTGTTAACCCTCTTCGGATTAACGTTGTCATCGGAACTTGGTGAGGCGGAGACGCGCCGGAATGGCCACCGACACCCTCGACGAAGAGGTTGCCGCCCTGGCGGACATGGAACCGAAGCGACGCTCCGGGGCCAAGAAGCTGTTGCTGTTCATCATCCTGCCGTTGCTGCTGCTGGGCGGCGCCGGGGCGGGCCTCTACGTGTCCGGCATGCTCGACAGCCTGCTCGGCGGCGGCGAGGAGCCGGTGGAGGCGGAGGCCGAACCGCAGGCCTATGTGCCGGGCATCTTCTATGAGGTGCCGGACATCCTGGTGAACCTGTCGGACGACGGCGGCCGCTCCACCGTACTGAAGATCTCCATCAGCCTGGAGCTGGAGAACGAAGAGGCGCGCGTCCAGGTGGAGCAGTGGCTGCCGCGCATCATCGACAACTTCCAGATCTATCTGCGCGAACTCAGCCTGGACGACCTGCGCGGCTCCGCCGGCCTGCACAGGCTGCGCGAGGAGCTGTTGCGCCGGGTGAGCCTGGCTGCCGGCACCGACCAGATCCGCGACGTGCTGTTCCGCGAGATGCTGCTGCAGTGATCCGCGAACCACGCATCGACCCCCCCGATCCCAGACGCCAGGACCGACATGGCTGACGATCCCAACGACCAGGACCTTGCCGCCGATCCGACGGACGCCGATGACCAGTCGGCCGATGCCGCCGCATCGGAGGAATGGGAGAAGATGCTGGCCGACGAGGACGCCCAGTCCGACCTGTCGTCGGGCCGCGTGCTGAACCAGGACGAGATCGACAGCCTGCTCGGCCTCGACCTGTCGCAGGAGGAAGGGGCCGAATCCGCCGGCATCATGGCGCTCATCAACAGCGCCATGGTGAACTACGAACGCCTGCCCATGCTGGAGGTGGTGTTCGACCGGCTGGTGCGCATGATGTCCACCAGCCTGCGCAACTTCACCTCCGACAACGTGGAGGTGAGCCTCGACCAGATCACCAGTATCCGCTTCGGCGACTACCTGAACTCCATCCCGCTGCCGGCCATGCTGTCGGTGTTCAAGGCGGAGGAGTGGGACAACTACGGCCTGCTGGTGGTCGACAGCGCGCTGATCTATTCCATCGTCGACGTGCTGCTGGGCGGCCGCCGCGGCACCGCCGCCATGCGCATCGAAGGCCGCCCCTACACCACCATCGAGCGCAGCCTGGTGGAGCGCATGGTGCATGTGGTGCTGGCCGACCTGTCGGCCGCCTTCGATCCGCTGTCGCCCGTCACCTTCCGCTTCGAGCGGCTGGAAACCAACCCGCGCTTCGCCACCATCGTCAGGCCCGGCAATGCTGCGGTGCTGGCCAAGCTGCGCATCGACATGGAGGATCGCGGCGGCCGGCTGGAGCTGCTGATCCCCTACGCCACCCTGGAACCGGTGCGCGAACTGCTGCTGCAGATGTTCATGGGCGAGAAGTTCGGCCGCGACAGCATCTGGGAAAACCACCTGGCCGCCGAGCTGTGGCAGACCGACCTGTCGCTCAACGCGCTGCTCGACGAGGTGTCGATGCCGCTGCGCGACGTGCTCAACTGGCAGGTCGGCTCGCAGCTTCTGCTCAACACCCCGCCGGACGGGCTGGTCAACCTGCGCTGCGGCGACGTGGACATGTTCGCCGGCCGCATGGGCCGCATGAAAGGCAACATCGCCGTGCGCATCGACAAGCAGATGCTGCGGAAGGACGAGGAGCGCCAGCCGTGACGGAACACTACGGCATCTTC
>JAGQRL010000344.1 GCA_020425485.1 Rhodospirillaceae bacterium | reverse complement strand
ACCGACACCATCTCCCGCCTCGTCTACGGCTTTGCCTCGGCCTTCCTGCTGACGGGCAACGACCGCTACCTGGAAGCCGCGGAGAAGGGGACCGAATACCTGCGCAAGCACATGCGCTTCGCCGATGCCGGGGAAGACATCTGCTACTGGTACCACGCCATCGACGTGAAGGAGGACGGCGGCGAGCAGAAGATCCTCGCGTCTGAGTTCGGCGACGACTACGACGCGCTGCCCTGTTACGAGCAGATCTATGCGCTGGCCGGGCCGGTGCAAACCTACCGGGTGACCGGCGATCCGGCGATCTACGAGGATGCGCGGCGCACCATCAATCTGTTCAACCGGTTCTACAAGGACCACGGGCCGAACGGCGGCTTCTACAGCCACATCGACCCCATCGAACTGAGCGCCCATACCGAAGCGCTGGGCCACAACCGGGCGCGCAAGAACTGGAATTCGGTGGGCGACCACGCGCCGGCCTATCTGATCAACCTGTGGCTCGCCACCGGTGAGAAGCAGTACGCCGACTTCCTGGAATACACCTTCGACACCATCTGCGCGCACTTCCCGGACTACGACAACAGCCCCTTCGTGAACGAGCGCTTCCACGACGACTGGTCGAAGGACCAGGCCTGGGGCTGGCAGCAGAACCGTGCGGTGGTCGGCCACAACCTGAAGATCGCCTGGAACCTGATGCGCATGCACAGCCTGCGCGGCAAGGACACCTACAAGGACCTGGCGGAAAAGATCGCCGCCACCATCCCCGACCATGGCTGCGACCGCCAGCGCGGCGGCTGGTACGACGTGGTGGAGCGGGTGCTGGAGCCCGGCCAGAAGTTCCACCGCTATGCCTGGCACGACCGCAAGGCGTGGTGGCAGCAGGAGCAGGGCATCCTCGCCTACCTGATCCTGCACGGCGTGCTGAAGAATGACGACCACCTGCGCTACGCGCGCGAGGGCACGGCCTTCTACAACGCCTTCTTCCTGGATACCGACTCAGGCGGCGTCTACTTCAACGTGCTGTCCAACGGCGAGCCCTATGCGCTGGGGACTGAGCGCGGCAAGGGCAGCCACTCCATGGCCGGCTACCACTCCTTCGAGCTGGCCTATCTGGCGTCGGTCTACACCAACCTGCTGATCCGCCAGGAGCCGATGGACTTCTTCTTTAAGCCCAAGCCCGGCGGCTTCAAGGACGGCCTGTTGCGCGTGCAGCCGGACATCCTGCCAGTGGGGGCGGTGCGCATCACCGATGTGTGGATCGACGGCGTGGTCTACGCCGATTTCGATGCCGACAAGCTGACCGTCCGCCTGCCCCAGGGCCACGGCGACATCAAGGTGCGGGTGCGGCTGACCCCCAGCTCCGTGCGCTTCTCCGCCGATCTGCTGTCGGTCGACGGTGGCACCGCCAAGCTGGCGCTGATCGGCACCATGACGCCGCACGACGTGAAGTATCTGGACGAGGCGGTGGGCGGCGCCATCGAGCAGGGTGCCCGCGCGCTCGACATGGATGCCGAGGGCCTCGCCAGCCTGTGCAGCGAGGGCCTGCGCTATCTGGTGTTCCGCAAGCAGAAGGCGGGGTCGGACTTCCGCATCTGCGTGCGCAATGCCAGCGAAGCGGTGGCCGCGGCCATCGGCATGTCGGAGTTCGACGAGGAAATCGAACTGGTATGATGGGCGGGCCGCGGCGTGCCCCCGGCCCGGGGTGCGGCCGCGGCCTTTCCAGCGGAGGGAGTTGAGGAATGGCACACAAGCAGGGTCGCAAGCTGCGCGTCGTCGTCGCCCGCGCGTTCCTGCGCTGGCTGGCGCCGATCGCCCGCCACCCGGCCATCAGCATGCTCACCGGCGTCGGCCTGCTGATGAGTGGCTTGTCCGACCTGATGGAGGACATCTTCACCGACTTCGAAAGCATGCTGGAGACCTATCACGGCCTCATCCTGTTCGGCCTTGTCACCGCCTTGCGCGGCCTCGCCGACGCGGTGGAGGGCATCGACTGGATGGCCAAGGACGCCGAAGCCATCGAGGAGTCCGAAGCCAAGCAGGAAGAAGCGGCGGCGGACGCCCAGGTGCTGCTCGACGAAGTCCGCGAGGCGGAAGAGGAGCACCAGCCCATCAACCGCCCCATGCAGTTTGAAAGGGTTGCGCCATGACCGCGCCGAAGATCGCCATTCTGATCGAGAGCGACTTCTACGAGCACGAGATCTGGTACTACCACTACCGCTTCCTGGAGGAAGGCTTCGATGCCCACTTCATGACGCGCCTGTGGGGCCAGCCCTCCATCACCTTCAAGGGCCACGAATACCACGCGCCGTTCGAGTGCAGCGAAAGCTTCGAGGCGATCGACGACGCGGCACTCGACACCTACGCCGCGGTGATCGTGCCGTCGGGCATCGTGTCGGACCGGCTGCGCTACCCCGACAATCCGCCGGCCCTGCCGCCGGCCACGGAGTTCCTCAAACGCGCCTTCGCCAAGCCCAAGGTGATCAAGGGCATCATCTGCCACGGGCTGTGGCTGTGCGCGCCGGCGACGGAGATGATCCGCGGCCGCAAGCTCACCTGCCACCCCAACCTGCACGGCGACGCCATCGCCTACGGGGCGGAGTTCGTGGATGAGGACGTGGTGGTGGACGGCGACCTGATCACCGGCCGCACCGGCGGCCACGCCCACCTGTTCGCCCGCAAAATCATCGAAACAGTTCTGAAGGCCGCCAAGGACGCGTGAGCGCTTCCTGTCAACGGCCGCGCCTCGTCAATTGGTGAGTCACTTCGTCCGGATCTATTGCCCCACGCTTCCCTCGGGTCAGCGAGAAGATGTCTGATTGGCAGCCAATCTGTGTACTGCCAAATGTGGAGTTGCAGTTCTCCATTGGATGCGAATTTGCGGCATTGGTGCCGTCGCATGACGGGCGCGTTGAGGAACTCAGGCGTCGTCACCCTCTGTTCCACGACTTTCTCAGTCGCTTCTCGGATAATTTTGGAAATCGGATTGAGCCGGCCGTCATTTTAGTGAAATCGGGTGCAGATTGTAGATATTATTCAGTGGATGCTGTTTCCAGTTTTCGTGATGCAATTTCAATTGCAACAATTGCGTTGGGGTGGGCCAATAAACTACGGACGCCGCATACGCATCCAATATTATTTGGCGACATTTTTAACATCTATCCTTGGATGATCGACCGCAATTATAGAGACTTGATTGGAAATACATTTGCATTTACGGCAATCGATGAAGTGACCCGCTTCGCTGGCCAATGTTCTCCTTCTATATTCCGCCGTACTGTTTCAGAGTGGGAGATTGACCGCAAACTACTAGCCGTCCTGCTCGAACATTGGGAGAAATATTATGAATCAGAAGAGTCTGAATGGAAGGATATAGCCCTAATTCGCTCACTTGGCACGGCCTTCCACGCGACTTCGCTCCCAAGTACGACTAATATAACTCTCTATGATTTTGGCCCAATTGTTTCTCTGTGGGTGAGTGCTTTCGAAATACTGGCGCATCCGGGCAGCGGTGGAATATCCAATATTGAGAAAGTGCTTGGCATTCTGGAAGCAACGCCGTGGCATAACAATGAATGCGGCGATAGAAAGTTCATACTGGGAGGAAAAAATAAGACTGAAAGACCAATCGTATCATATCTATATAAGAGATTGTATGATTGTCGAAACAATTTTGTGCACGGAAACCCTATTTCCTATAACGACGTCTTGGTTCCGGCATCAAAGAGGCATATATTTGAGTATGCTGCTCCATTGTACAGAATAATGCTAACTTCCTTCTTGAACTTGCAATACAGGAAGGAAGAGCCGCCAGTTGAAGATGCAACAGCGTTTGGTAGATATATTGGGGAATATATTGAATTCTATGAAGCTCAAGGCGCTGTGGAGAAAGCGATCTTAACTGCTGCTCCGCAAGACCAATGAACTCCCCGCCCCTACCTTGACCACGGCGTGCCGTCGGGGTGGGTGAGGGGGACGAAGCGGACCATGGCGCGGCCGTCGTACACGTCGCGGCGTTCCACCCGCACCGTGCCGTCGGCGTCCGCCACCTTGGTCACTTCCAGCAGCACCTGGGCATCGGGCGGGCCGACCGGGATCAGCATGCGCCCGCCCACCGCGAGCTGGTCGATCAGCGGCGGCGGGATGTGGTCCACCGCGGCGGTGACGATGATGCGGTCGAACGGCGCTTCTTCCGGCCAGCCGTAGTAGCCGTCGCCGGTGCGGCGGTGGATGGCGGCATAGTCCGCCCCCTCCAGCCCGGCGAACACCTGCTCGGTTTCCGCCGCCAGGGGCTCGACGATCTCCACGGTGTAGACATGCGGCGTCAGGTGGGCCAGCACGGCCGCCTGGTAGCCCGACCCGGTGCCGATCTCCAGCACC
>JAGQRL010000343.1 GCA_020425485.1 Rhodospirillaceae bacterium | reverse complement strand
CGCCGCCGCCGCCGCCGCCGCTGTCATACCCACCGATGCCGCCATCGCCGCCTTCGGCCACCGCGTTGTCGATGGTGACGTTGCTGATCTCCACCGTGCCGGCCTGCACGAAGAATACGCGGCCGGCATTGTCGGCATCGATGGTGTTGCCGCCGCCCTCCACCGTCAGGCCGGCGGTGATCATCGGCAGCGACTGGGTGAGCGTGATGTTGCCGGTGAGGGTGATGGTGTTGGCGGGGTCGCCATTGGTGTTGGCGGTGAAGATGGCGCTCCGCAGCCCCGTCTCGTCGCTGACCGTGAAGTCGAACGCCGCCGCGGGCCCGGCCGCCAGGCAGGCCAGGGCAGTGCCGGCCAGAAGACGGACGGTCCGCGAGCGGGGCCGCAACGGAGCGGGCATCATTGAAAGAGCCGGTCGCCTGGTATCTACGGTCACCCGATACCTCCCAAGCCAGGCGCGCCATGCACGCAAACAGTCCCCGCACGTGGCCGGTGTCCGGCTTGGCGGGGTCGATCCGGTTCGGTCCCGGGACGCAGTGGTATGCGAGCCAAAGGTGTGTGGCCGCCGGGACAGGCGAACCGATTAACAAATCATTAACATCTCGAAGCAAGTGCCGCGAGCATAGATTTCGTTTTGCAAGCCAAATAGGAGGTGCCGGGAAGTCCGGCCCGATCGCATCGGTGCCTGGGAGCGCGGTGGGTGCCGAACCGATGGCGCGCTCAGGAGGCGTCTTCGATCGCTTCCATGTCGTCGTCCGACAGCCCGAAATGGTGGCCGATCTCGTGGATCAGCACGTGGCGCACCAGGTGGGCCAGGTCCTCTCCCGTTTCGCACCAGTAGTCGAGGATGGGCCGGCGGTAGAGGAAGATCATGTCGCCTTCGCTGCGGCTGGTGGCGCCATCGGCATGGCCGAAGGGCACGCCGACATAGAGGCCCAGCAGGTCGAACGGCCCCTCCAGCTCCATCTCCTCGATGGTGGCGTCGTCGGGGAAGTCGTCGACGCGGATGACCACGCCTTCGGCCAGTTGGCGCAGCTCCGGCGGGATTTCGGTCAGCGCGTCTTCGGCCAGGGCGGCGATGGTATCCAGCGTCGGCGCCGTCTGCGGGCGGCGCAGCACCGATCCGGGCCGCCGGGGCGGCGGACGGGACGGCAGGCGGCTCATGCCGGGCGGCCCAGCACGGCCATCAGCTCCCGCCATTCCCTGGCACTCATGCCGCTGGCCTTCTGGTCGACCGCCTCGCCCGCCAACATCCGCCGGATCACGTCGAGCCCGGTGCGGGAGATCTGCTCCGCCTCCAGCCGGTAGTCGCGGAAGGCTTCCGCGGTGATCGGCACCCAGCGCTGCAGAATGTCGGCGATCACCTCGGCATAGACGCGGATTTCGTACTGGGCATGCGGGTCGGCGCGCAGGCGCAGGAAGTGCATCAGATTGTGCAGGTCGGTCTTCCAGTACCACTGGGTATAGGTGTTGAGGGTGAGGTTCATGCGCGCCAGTTCGCGCGCCAGGCCGGGCCGGTCGGCCCCTGCCGCGTCGGCGTCCGGCGCCTCCCCTTCATCCTCGTTGAGCAGCCACAGATAGTCGGCATAGCAGCGCTCGGCGTCCTGGCGCAGCAGGTCGATCACCTGGGCCGCCTCGTCGGGCTGAAAGCCGTCGCCGCGACCCTGGCGGTTGGCCGAGGACTGGGCGGCCACCTGGTCGGGCTCCGGCAGGTAGAACTCCCGGTCCATGATCGAGTAGCGGGCGGAATACTCGTTCACGTTGGCGGTGCGGTGGCGGATCCACTGGCGCGCCACGAAGATCGGCAGCTTCACATGCAGCTTGATCTCACACATCTCGAACGGCGTGGTGTGCCAGTGGCGCATCAGGTAGCGAATCAGCCCGGCGTCCTGGCTCACCTGCTTGGTGCCGCGGCCGTAGGACACGCGGGCGGCCTGCACCACCGCCGCGTCGTCGCCCATATAGTCCACCACCCGCACGAAGCCGTGGTCGAGCACCGGCAGGCGCTGGAAGAGGATGTCCTCCATCGCCGGCACGGTGGGCCGCCGCGTGGTGGCGGTGGCAGCGCGGGCCTCGGCGATCTCGGCATCGCTGGTATCCGGCGAACCGTTTGGCGATGCGTTCGGCGGGGCAGGGGCGGCGGGCACACTCATCGGCCGGTCCTTGGGTGGCGGGCGGGGGCTGACGTGCGGGAGCTTCAATCTACCCGTCTCTTCGCCTATATTATGGGTGCCGGGCAACCGGCTATGGCGATAAACGCGTTGCGGAATAGACGTTGCGGACCCGGGGGCGGTACCCGGCGCCTCCACCAATTCCGGGACCGGGGTTCAGGCTCCGGTCCCCCTTGCGGGGGCGAAATAGGATCGACGCGCGTAGTAAAGGCTTCGTTTTCGCCCGGCATGGCTCCACCGTTATCGGGCCATTGCAATAGTTGCGAACGACAACTTTGCGGAGGCGCGCGTCGCCGCCTAAGGGCAGCCACGCAAGCCACTTCTAAGTCCTAGGCCCTTCCAAGGTTTAGGCGCGGTTCGGGGGGCACCGGGCAACAGAAGCCCCCCACTTTCTCCCCGGGGCGAGGCCGGTGATCTGCACGTTCGGCGCAACCGAGACGCGCCGGAGGGAGCACTTTTCAACCGCCCGCCACCTGTCTAGTGTTGATCCATGGTCGACGATCGATTGCGTTATGATCGCATGGTGGAGCGGGCGCTGCGCGACGTGGTGCGCGAAGCCTTGGCGCAGGCCGCCAAGACGGGCCTGCCCGGCGACCACCATTTCTATCTCACCTTCGCCACGGACTATCCGGGGGTGATGATTCCGAAGTACCTGCGCCGCCAGTACCCGGAAGAAATGACCATCATCATCCAGTACCAGTTCAAGGATCTGGTGGTGGAACCCGACCTGTTCGAGGTTACGCTCAGCTTCAACCACACCGAAGAGCGGCTTTCGATTCCCCTGGCGGCGGTAACCACCTTCGCCGATCCGTCCGTCAACTTCGTGCTGCAGTTCCAGGCCCTGCCGGTGCAGGAAGACGGCGAGGCCGAGCCGCTGGCCGGGGCCTCGGTGGGGGACGACGCGGCGGTGCCGGGGGGGCTGCCGGCACCGGCGGAAGCGGCGGCCGAGCCGTCGTCGGACGGCAGTGCCAAGGTCATCACGCTGGACCAGTTCCGCAAGAAGTAGCCGGCCGCCGCACCTTCCGGCGGCACCGCCACGCGGCACCCTCACCTGTCGAGCTGGTAGGCGCAGTAGAAGCCGTAGCAGTCGGCGTGCTTCACCGCATTGTCGGGATTGAGCCGGGCCAGCATGTTGGACGGCATCCAGCCGTACAGCGGCATGCCGGCGAACTCCACGTCGTCGGTGCCGCCGAACAGGTGCGACATCTCATGGATGAAGGTCTGCACGTCGCCGTGCTTGCCGGCCTGTGAGCGGTTGTGGAGCTTGACGAAGAAGTTGGTGCTGACATTGGCCAGCGGATCGCCGACCTCGATCTTGTAGCGGCCGGAATCGATGAGCTGTTTGACCGATTGCTGGCCCCACCCGCCCGGGGGCCGATACGCCGCCGCATAGTCCGTGGACCCCTGCGCGCGCTCGAACGTGATGCTGCCGCCGCCGATCGCGTAGTTGATGGCGTTGATGACGTCGAAGACCTTCTTGACCCTCTCATTGCTGTATTTGCCGAACCAGCGCGCGTAGAGGCGCGACGGCCGCTTGCGCCGGCGCACATCCTGGATGTCCGCCCAGGCCAGGGCGACGGCCTTGCGCGCCGTCTCCACCGTATCCATGAACCTGGCCCGATTCTTCACGGTAAAGCCGCTGTAGGTGTGGCCCATGATTGCCCTCCACCTTGGGGCGGCCGCACCGCATTGAGGGCGGCAAGCCGCCAATCTCGTCTGCATGGGCAAGCGCTACAACCGAAGGTGTGCCTCCGGAAGCTTGCCATTCCGAGCTTGCGCCTTTGCCAACCCGGCACAAGTGCTGAAAGCCCAGCCCAGATTTGACCTGGCGGGCGGCGCGCCCGGCCCCACAGGCCTGCTCTCAAAAGTAGAGGTGGGCTGCGGCGGCACCGGGGCGAGGCCTGCGCGCCCGGCGATTCAGCCCTGAAATGCCTGCATTTTGGGCAGTTCGTCCGATGCCCCACCTAACGTACAGGGCGCAGAGGCGCCCCGCGCGAACGTGCATACGCAGTCGGGGAGAATAACCATGGGCACCACCTTCACGCATATGGCGGGTGCGGGCATGCTGCCTGCCAATGCCAACCGCCTCAGCAAAGAGGCTTTGAACCAGCACGCGCGGGCCGCTGAGCACCGTCGCGTCTTCTTCGGCCGGATCGAACGCTGGTTTCACGCCTGGGCCGACATGGTCCACGAGCGGCGCGAGGCCCAGCGCCTGTTCCGCGAACTGCGGACCTATGACGATCACCTGCTGAAGGACATCGGGTTTACCCGCGAGGGCCTGTGGCGCCAGGTCCACGAGGCCGTCAAGCGTCGCTAGCCCCCAGCCCCTGTCACTCCCGACGCCGGCCGGGCACCGGTCGGCACGGCTGCGGACGGCTGAGGCTTTGGGATCCTGAAGCACCGGCCCTCTCCGCCAACCGATCTTCCAAGGCAGTACGCTGCGATGGAAAACCGGTTGGAGGAGGGGGCCGGCGGCGTTTCCGGCATAGGCATCTGAACACTAGATATCGTAGGCAGGGCCTGCGGCGGGGAGCGCCGGGAGGGGCACGATGGCACGCCTGCCGCGCCCTTCGGCGGCTCAGCGGCCGGACTCCGAGTCGTCGGGCCTTATTTGATTTTATCCACCGTTTTCAAGTCCCTGTGCGGCGTTTTTGATATTGACATTCACGTATGTTCCGGTTTTGTATTAAGCCCATGGGATGATCGCGCCGGGCTCCTTGAAAGAATCCATCTTTTTTGCGGCGATCGCCAATTCCCCGTGCAGACCCACCAGATTTTGTGTCAGTTTCTTGGCGACACACGACATGCGGTGTGCCCCACCGCTGGTCCGATTGAGGCCGAGAGAACGGCCCCGCACGCCACCTTGTGGCGCAGATTTCTGGAGACGGCTGCATGCGTATCGAACGGCATTTCACCCAGGCGGGCGAAGACGCGTACGCGTCCATTTCCTTTCGCGAGACGTCGAGCGAGATTCGCAATCCCGACGGCTCGGTGGTGTTCCGCCAGGACCATATCGGAGTGCCGGAAGCATGGAGCCAGGTGGCCAGCGACATCCTGGCCCAGAAGTATTTCCGCCGCGCCGGCGTGCCGGCCCGCATCGACGGCGCGCGCGCGCTGAAGCCGCTGGCGGAAGACCATGTGCCGGCCTGGCTGCAGCGCCGGGTGCCCGATGACGAAGCGCTGGCGAGCCTGCCGGAAGGCGAGCGCTTCGGCGGCGAGGACGATGCCCGCGAGGTGTTCGATCGGCTGGCCGGCACCTGGACCTATTGGGGCTGGCAGGGCGGCTATTTCGACAGCGAGGCCGATGCGCGCGCCTATTTCGACGAGATGCGCTACATGCTGGCCGCCCAGATCGCCGCGCCGAACAGCCCGCAATGGTTCAACACCGGGCTGCACTGGGCGTACGGCATCGAAGGGCCGGGCCAGGGCCATCACTATGTGGACTTCCGCTCCGGCGAGCTGGTGGCGTCCGACAGTGCCTACGAACACCCCCAGCCGCATGCCTGCTTCATCCAG
>JAGQRL010000342.1:1894-4360 GCA_020425485.1 Rhodospirillaceae bacterium | reverse complement strand
CGGGCCAGCGGCTCGCGGGGAGGGGCCGGCGCGGCCCAAATGCAAACAACACTTACCGCCAGGGATCGGCCGGCGGCGGCACGGGGGTCGGCCAGTCGCGCGGCAGGCCGGGCGTTCCGGGCGCCGGGGCGAGGGCGAACCCGGCGGTGACGGCGCGCAGCCGCAAGGCTTCCTGGCCGGTGATGTCGGGCGTCTGCAGCCCCAGCGCCTCACCTGCCGGCGTGGTGGGAAGGGGCAGCGGGGCGAAGGTCAGCGCCAGGGTGAGCCAGGGGCGCCGGGCCGGCCCGTAGGCGGTGACGGTGATCCGCAGCCCATCGAAGGTTTCCAGCGCCAGCGTGCCCAGCGGTTCGGCCTCAACCAGATCGGCGGCCGGACGGGCGGCGGTGATGCGGAAATCCGCCAGCAGCCCGGCCAGGCGGTCGGTGTCGATGCCGGCCGCCACCAGCCGGTCGGCCGGCGCATCGGTTACCAGGGCGAAGCCCACACCCAGGCGCGGCCGCCGCCAGATCAGCGGCGGCTCCCCGGCCTCGGTCAGCTCCAGCCGGGAAATGCGGGCGGGGGCGACGGTGGCGAGGGGCTGGACCAGCCAGTCGACCGGGCTGTCGGGCAGGGTGACGCTGCCTTCCGTCAGCCAGGTCCGGCCGTCGCCGGTGCGGATATAGCGGCCGGGGGTGCCAAGCCAGGTGCCGGTGCGCTGGCGGTCGCCGAGCACGAGGTCGGCCAGGGGTTCGCCGGCATCGTCCAGCAGGCGCACCCCCACCGCATCGCTGTCCGGGCCGGGATCGTCCAGCCCCAGCAGGGCGTAGCGCTGCGGCAAGGCGGTGCGCGGGCCGAGGCGAGTGAGCGCCGCCAGCTCGGCCAGCAGCCGGTCGACGGCGCTGCCGGTGGCCGGATGGTCGCCGAACTCGGCCAACTGCCAGCCGCCCTCGCCATCCTCGGCGCCGTCCCGCCGGGCGGTCCAGGCGGTGTCCCCACGCGTCACCTGCACCGCCGCCACCTCGGCGACATCGTCGGCGAGGCCGGGCAGCAGCGGGCCGGTGGCCTCCGCCACCTGGGCCTGCGGCCCGTCGGCAAGCAGCCAGGCCCAGGCGGCCACGGCCAGGACGGTGATCGCAAGTGCGCTGCGCGGCCCGGTCATGCCCGCCTCCGGCCGAGCGCGGGCAGCCGGCGCCAGCGGCGTGCCAGCATCGCCAGGGCTGCCAGCAGGGCGACGGCGGCGAACGGCGCGGCCAGCACCGCCAGCACCACGGTCTGCTCCGCCCGGTCGATGTCGCGGTTCAGCGCCAGGCGCACCGCCCGCAGCTCCTGGCGAGTGTCCACCAGGCGGCGGCGCAGCTCCGCCCGGGTTTCGCCCAGCCGGTCGGTCAGGGTGGCCGGATCGGCCTCGGGATCGGCGGAGAGGCGGCGGAGTTCGTCCTCCGCCGCCGCCAGATCGGCCAGCAGGGCGTCCTCACGGTCGCGGTATTCCGCCTCCGCCGCCCGGCGCAGGTGCTCAAGCCGGGTGAACGGCCGCTCATCGATGCTGCGGGCATAGAGGCCGGACAGATCGATCAGGCCCAGCCGGTCATCCAGCAGGTTGGCGATCCAGCGGGCATTGTCGGTCACCGGGGTCCAGCCGTCCTCGGTCGGCACGGTCCAGAAGCGGTCGTCCAGCAGGTCGCTGTCGGCGATCACGGTGAGGTCGAGCGCGTCGGTCTCCGTCCGCCAGCCGTCCGGCGGCTCCGCGTCGGCACCCGCCGGCGGACCGTCGGGAAACGCGCTCACGGCCGCACCGGAGAGGTGCAGCGCCAGCACCGCCGGAGTGTCCTGGGCGGCGTGGTCGGCGAGCAAGGCGCGCGGATCGGGGGCCACGGCCACGCGCTGCACGGCGATGGGGCCGGCCTGGGGGCCGGCGGTGACCAGCGGCGTGGCGGTGAGGGTCGCTTCCGGCGCCAGTTCGATCAGCCCGGCGGTGGCGAGGGACAGGGTGTCCACCCCGGCGGCCAGCCGCGCCGGCCCGCTAAGCACGTCCGCCCCGAGGTCGAGCCAGGGCAGGTAGCGCACCGGGTCGCGCCGGCCGCCCTGGCCCAGATCCACCTCCACCGCCGCCTCGGGGTCGCCCACCACCTGGCGGGCCGTGATGTCGACGCCGAGGCTGGCGGCCAGCGGCCCCAGCCCGCTGGCGGCCGGGGCGAACAGGCGTTCCGGCGGCCGCCTCAGCGCGGTGGCTTCGGAGAAGGGATCGGCGAACAGCAGCACCGGCAGGCCCGCCATCAGCGCCTGGTCGAGGGTGGCCCAGGCGGCGTCGGCAAATCCATCCGGGTGCACCACCATCAGCGCGTCCAGCCCTGGCGGCACACGGTCGAACCGCGCCGGGTCGAGCGGCACCAGGTCGTACGACGCGCTCAGCACCTGCCAGATTGCCCAGGGCGCGCCGCCGGCCTCCGGGTCGCTGGCCAGCGGCAGGGTGGAGACGACGCCGATGCG
>JAGQRL010000342.1:0-1840 GCA_020425485.1 Rhodospirillaceae bacterium | reverse complement strand
TCGGGCGTGATCAGCGGCATCACCCGCACGTCGTCCACGCTGTTGGCCGCCACCAGGCCGAGGAACAGCGCCTGGCCGCCGGGCCCCGCCGCCGGCACCAAGCCATCGGCCACCGCGGCGTCTTCCGACGCGTCGAAGGGTTCGGCCAGCACCTCGCGCACCACCAGCCGGCCGCCGGAAGCCGCCCGGTAGGCATCCAACAGCTCGCGCACCCGCCGCGCGGTGCGGGCGACCACGGGCACGCCGCGGCCGACGCTTTCGGAATAGGTGAGGGTGAGGCGCAGCGGCTCGTCCAGGCTGGCCAGCACCTCGCGGGTTTCCGGCGCCAGGGCGTGGCGGCCGTCCTCCGTCAGGTCGAGGCGCTGGGTGAGCCCGGCGGCACCCAGGCCCAGGGCGACGGCAAGCGTGACCGCGGCGATGCCGGCGAAGGGGGCTGCCACGCGGCCGGCAGCACCCTGCGCGTTGGGGCCGATGGCCAGCCGCGTGAGGTAGGCGAACAGGGCCACCAGCAGCAGCGGCAGCAGCACGCTGCGCAGCTCCACCACCCCGCTGGCGAAGCTGTCCTCCGCGGCGGCGAGGCCGAGGTCGGCGGCGGCGTCCACCAGATCGGCCGGCAGTGCGGCACCGGCCAGCCCCAGCGCCCGCAAGGCGCCTGCCGCCGTCAGCGCCAGGGACATTGCCGCGCCGAGCACGAAGGCGACCACCGGGCTGCGGGCAAGCGCACTGGCGAAGCCGCCGATGGCCAGATAGGCGCCGGCCAGCAGCCAGGCGCCGAGATAGCCGGCCAGCGCCATGCCGGGATCGGGATCGCCCAGCCAGGCGGCGGCAAACCACAGGGGGGCCGTGAGCGCCAGGCCGAGCGTCAGCACCAGCCAGGCGGCGGCCAGCTTGCCCGCCACCAGAGCGGTGGCCGGTACTGGCAGGCTGCGCAGCAGCTCCCAGGTGCCGCTGCGCCGCTCGTCGGCCCACAGGCGCATGGCCAGCGCCGGGCAGATCGCCGCCAGCACCCAGGGCTGGGCGGAAAACAGCGGCGCGAGATCGGCGGAACCGCGCGCCAGCCAGTCCCCGACCTCCAGCGCCAGGGCCAGCGAGCCCACGGCGTGGGCCAGCAGCACCACGGCGGTGGCCGGGCTGGCGGCATAGGCGGTGAGTTCGCGCAGGCCCACCGCGGCAAAGCCGGACAGCCAGCGGCCAAGAGGGCGCAGGGGATGAAAACGCGCCGTCACCGCTGGCCGCCCAAGGTCAGTTCGGCAAACAGGTGGTCGAGCCGGCCGGCCGGGGCCGCCGCCAGCATGTCGGCCGCCGGGGTGTCCAGCACCAGCCGGCCCGCCGCCATCACCAGCACGCGGGTGGCGAGCGTTTCCACCTCCTCCAGCAGGTGGGTGGACACCAGGATGGCGCGGCCGGGCGCCAGCGCCCGCAAGGTGGCGCGCAACTGGCGCTTCTGGTTGGGGTCGAGCCCGTCGGTGGGTTCGTCCAGCACCAGGGCGGGCGGGTCGGCCACCAGGGCGCAGGCCAAAGCCACCCGCCGCCGTTCACCCTTCGACAGCGCCTCGCAGGGCCGGTCGATCAGCGTAGCGAGGTCGAGCCGCCGGCTCACCCGATCCCGAGCCTCGGCCCCGCGCGCGCCGGTGAGCCCGCGGGCGCGGGCAACGAAGCGCAGCAGCCCGCGCGGTGTCATCTCGCCGTAGAGGGGGGCACCCTCCGGCAGGTAGCCCAGCGCGGCCAGGGCCTTCACCGGATGGTCCGCAACATCGGTGCCGCCGAGGCGCACGCGCCCCGCACTCGGTGCCAGCAGCCCCGCCAGCATCCGCAAGGTGGTGGTCTTGCCCGCCCCGTT
>JAGQRL010000341.1 GCA_020425485.1 Rhodospirillaceae bacterium | reverse complement strand
GACGCCGCAGTTGCAGCAGGCGATCCGCCTGTTGCAGCTATCGCACATCGAACTCACCGCCTATGTCGACCAGGAGCTTGAGCGCAATCCGCTGCTCGATCGCGGCGAGGCCGACGCCCCCGCCATGTCCGATGCCTTTGCCGATGCGCCGGACATGCAGGCCGGGGACAGCGTGGTCGACCGCCTGGGCAGCGACCGCGTGGGCACCGACCGGCTGGCCGAGAATGCGCCCCTGGCGGTGGGCGAGGGCGCCCCGCTCGATGCCGACTTCACCAATGTGTGGAACGACAGCGGCCCGGGCGACGATGCGATCGAGCCCGCCTTCGATGGCGGAGCCGGCCAGCTTTCCGCCTGGTCTTCCCGCGGGGCGGACGGCGGCAGCGACGATCTGCCGAGCTGGGAAGATCGGGCAAGCCGGCCGGAAAGCCTGCACGACCACCTGCAGGCCCAGTGCCACTTGGCGTTTCGGCCGGGGGCCGATCGGCTGATCGGCGAGCGCCTGATCGATCAGGTGGACAACGCCGGCTATCTGGCCATCACGCCGGCCGCACTGGCCGAGGAGCTGGGCTGCCCGGTCGCCCGGGTGGACCGCGTGCTCGACGTGCTGCGCAACTTCGATCCGCCCGGCGTGTTCGCCCGCGATCTGGCCGATTGCCTGGCCTTGCAGCTTGCCGACCGCGACCGGCTGGACCCCGCCATGGCGGCCCTGGTCGCCCATCTCGATCTGGTGGCGGCACGCAACCTGCCGCGGCTGCGCGAGCTGTGCGGCGTCGATGCCGACGACCTGACCGACATGCTGGCCGAGCTGCGGGCGCTGAACCCGAAGCCGGGCCTGGTGTTCGATGTGCAGCCGGCGGAAGTGGTGGTGCCGGACGTGCTGGTGCGTGACGACGGGCGCGGCGGCTGGCTGGTGGACCTCAACCCCGATGCACTGCCGCGCGTGCTGGTGAACCAGACCTACCATGCCGAGGTGCAGGCGGCCTGCGCGCGCGACCGGGCGGCCCGCGAATACCTGGCCGATTGCCTGGCATCCGCCAACTGGCTGGTGAAGGCGCTGCACCAGCGGGCCACCACCATCCTGAAGGTGGCCACGGAGATCATCCGCCAGCAGGACGGCTTCCTGCGCCACGGCATTCAGCACCTGCGGCCGCTGATCCTGCGCGACATCGCCGAGGCCATCGGCATGCACGAAAGCACGGTCAGCCGGGTGACGACGGCGAAATACATGGCCACCCCGCGTGGGCTGTTCGAGCTGAAATACTTCTTTTCCGCGGCCATCGGCCGCGTCGATGGCGGGGAGGCGCATTCCGCGGAATCGGTGCGCCACCGCATCAAGCTGCTGGTCGACGCCGAACAGGCCGACTCCGTGCTGTCCGACGATCAGATCGTGGAAATCCTGCGCGGCCAGGGTGTGGACATCGCCCGGCGCACCGTCGCCAAATACCGCGATGCCCTCAAGATCCCGTCGTCCGTGCAGCGCCGCCGCCTCAAGGCGGAAGCTGCGGAGCTGGCCTCGTGATGCCCTGCGTCGTGATGTCTTGCGGCAGGTCCGACCTGCGGCGGCGCCACCTTGGCAATGGCGCTATGTGTGACGTATTCTTGACATCTGGAATGTGCGCTCTCTATCTCATCGCCCACATTCAAGGCCGCCATGGACAAAGGCGGGCCAATGCGGCGCTATTGCCGCCCTCTTCCCAATGCATACTGGTTTGAGACCCATGGACCTGACCGTCAAAGGCAAACAGCTGGACGTGGGGGATGCCCTGCGCACCCATGTCGAGGAGACGCTGGTGGCGATCACCGGCAAGTACTTCAACGGCGCCATCGATGCGTCCGTCAGCTTCGCCAAGGACGCCCATCTCTTCCAAGCGGTGGTTTCGGTGCATGTCTCGCGCTCCATCCAGATGGAAGCGCAGGCATCCGCCGATGCGCCCTATGTGGCGTTCGACCTGGCTGCCGAACGCCTGGCCAAGCGGCTGCGGCGCTACAAGCGGCGGCTGACCGACCACCACAAGGATCCCCAGCCAGCAGCCGGCGAGCTGACCGCCGCCGCCTATGTGCTGGAAGCCGAGCCGGAAGACATTGGCGATGACCATGTTGAGCCGGAACAACCTGTGGTCGTCGCCGAGATGACGATGGACATCGCAGAGTTGACCGTCAGCCAGGCCGTGATGCGGCTGGACCTGGCGGATATCCCGGCTTTGATGTTCCGTAATCGCGCCCATGGTCGTCTCAATATGGTCTATCGGCGCAAAGACGGTAATATTGGGTGGGTCGATCCGCAGCTTGTCCCGGAGCCGGTGGGCTAGTGCGGTGGCGGCACGCGCCATCGCTGGGAAATGATCGTGAGAACTGTGACTGCGTTGGCTGAACGTCGGCGGGGCGTCGCCCCGTTCCGCAATCAAGCAAGGGAGTCGGCGATGCAGGATTTCCTCCCGCAGGTGAGCATCGTCTGCAATCTGAAGGCCACGAGTAAGAAGCAGATCCTTCAGGAGCTGGCCCGCCGGGCTGCCCCCATGGTGGGGATACCGGAGCGGATGATCTTTCATCACCTGTTGGAACGGGAACGTTTGGGAAGCACCGGGATCGGCCGCGGCATCGCCATCCCCCATGCCCGCCTGGCCGATCTGAAGCAGGTCTACGGCATGTTCGTGCGGCTCAACCGGCCCGTGGACTTCGATTCCGTCGATGACCAGCCGGTGGACTTGGTGTTCCTGCTGCTGGCCCCCCAGGACGCGGGTGCGGACCACCTGAAGGCGCTGGCCCGGGTGACCCGCCTGATGCGCAACGAGCCGCTGTGCGCCAAGCTGCGCGGCTGCGAGACCGACGATGCGGTCTATGCGCTGGTGTCCGGCGGCATGGAGATGGACGCGGCCTGACGAAGCCGCAGCGCGCCTACGGCACGTTTCCCAACGTCAGAAATCACAGCCGGCCCTCCCCCTTCCCTTGCCGCCCAGGCGCCGAGGGAAGGGGGAGGGCCGGAGCCGTTTTGGCCGCATGCAGTGGCCGGCGCGCCGTTGGCCCGAAGCGGGGAGCGGGAAGCGGGTCGCCCTGTCAGTTCCCGGCCAGAGATTTCGGAGTCCGGCCAATTCAGACTGTATTCTGAGTTTCTCTGTAGCAGTAAGGTCGGATACCATTCCGCCGAAATCTCAAATCCAACAGGGAAGCTTCCATTCAATGCTAAGAAAATCTCCGATCAACCTGATTTTTGCCCTTGCCATCGCAATGATTGTGGCAATTCCACTGCCGGCCCTGGCCGCTGGCACTGCAGAAGAGCCGGCCTACACCATCGTCACGCGCAACGTGCAGTATGTGGCCGATGTTTCGCCGCAGGCCGGCGGGCAGTTCCTCGCGTCGGACGCGGAAATGCCCGAAGGGCTTGCCGAGGGCGATATCGTGATGCTGGTCGATGCGTCCGATGAGAGCATCACGCGCATCGCTGAATATGTCGGCCTGACCTCCGGCGGGCGGGCCAATTTCCGCGTGTTCGACGTGGAGTAACGGCGGATCCTACCTGGCGCCGGCACAGTCGGCGCCCGCGGTCAGCACATGGGCCTGCGCGACCCCAAGCGATCCGGGGTGGCGCAGGCCCACTGCATGTCTGGCCGAAAGCCTATGCAGGACAGGTGGAGGCGGGGGCGCTCAGTGCAGGCTGAGCGGTTCCATGTCGTTCTGGATGATCGCGCCGCGCGCGGCTTCCAGTGTCGGGAAGGCAGTGATGATGGAGCCGTCCGCCCCGATGATGGCGTAGGCCGGTTGGCCGTTCACCGTCACCGGCCGCACATAGGCGATCTCGCCCATGCCGAAGGCGGCGAAGCTCTGGTCGGTCAGCGTGCGGGCCAGATCGGTGGGAATCGGGTTCATGCTGCACCTCCGCGCGCCTGCCGGGAGACGGTGGCGCCAACTGCGACGTCGCCGCGTTCGCTGCCCGGCTGATCGATCTTGATGGTGCGGGTGGTGGATTCCGGTCGCGGCCGGTGCAGATGCACGTGCAGCAGCCCGTGCTCCAGGGTCGCGCCCGCCACCTCGATGCCGTCGGCCAGCACGAAGGAGCGCTGGAACTGCCGCGCGGCGATGCCGCGGTGCAGATACACCCGCTCGGTGTCGTCGCCGGTCTTGCCGCGGATCAGCAACTGGTTGTCCTGGACGGTGATCTCCAGGTCGGCCTGGGTGAACCCCGCCACCGCCAGCGTGATGCGCAGGTGGTCGTCGCTGAGGCGTTCGATGTTGTAGGGCGGATAGCCGTCCGTCGACGCCTTGGACAGACGGTCGAGCGTCCGCTCCAGGTCCTCGAAGCCGAGGAGAAGCGGGCTGCTCAGCAAAGACATGCGTGCCATTCGGTGTCACCCCTCTACCTGTCAGAGCGGGCGGACCCGGTGCATCCCCAGCGGCGGTGCCCCGGTCGTCCCCGTCGCCACACCCCCGCTCAGCGGCCGATGCGGCACATCTCTAACATGGCGATGGCGGTGCCCCGATCAAGATAGGGCGTGGGCCGCCCGGGTGATGGCGCCGATGATGTAGCCTTGCAGCTCGTCGTCCAGATAGGCGTGGATCGGCAGGCTCAGCACCTCGCCGGCCAGCCGGTCGGTGTTGGGCAGGCCGCCGTCGGGCAGCACGGCGCGGGCGTAAGGCTCCTGCTGATGCAGCGGCCTGGGGTAGTACTGCACCGTCGGCACGCCCAGATCCTTCAGCATGGCCGACAGCGCGTCGCGCTGCCCCCCGCCGATGCGGATGGTGTACTGCGCCCACACCGAGGATGCGGAGGCGACCACCTTGGGCACGGCGATGCCGGCCGGCATCTCTGCGGTGTAGCGCTCGGCCACCGCCTGGCGGCGCGCCACCTCGTCGGGGAAGATCGCCAGCTTCTCCATCAGGATGGCGGCCTGCAGGGTATCCAGCCGGCCGTTCATGCCGATGCGGGCATAGTCGTAGCGGTTTTCGCCCTGGCCGTGGTCGCGCAGGGAGCGCAGCAGGGCGGCATCCTCATCGCTGTCGGTGAAGATGGCCCCGCCGTCGCCATAGGCGCCCAGCGGCTTGGCCGGATAGAAGCTGGTGGTGGAGATGTCGCCCAGCGTGCCCACCATGCGGTCGCCATAGCCGGCCCCGAAGCTCTGGGCGGCGTCGGCCAGCGTCCACATGCCGTGGGCGCGGGCAATACGGTCGATGGCGTCGTAGTCGGCCGGCTGGCCGAACAGGTCCACCGGGATCACGCAGCGCGGGGCAAGCCCCTGGGCCTTGGCCGTCGCGATGGCCGTCTCCAGGCTGTCGGGCGACATGTTGAAGGTGTCCAGCTCGACGTCGACGAACACCGGCGTCGCCCCCAGCCAGCACACCACCTCCGGCGAGGCGGCGAAGGTGAAGCTGGGCACGAACACGGCGTCGCCGGGGCGCACGCCGCGGGCCATCAGGCCCAGCGCCAGGGCATCGGTGCCATTGGAGCAGGAGATCACGTGCTTGGCGCCGCAATAGGCGGACAGCCGGCTTTCGAACTCCGCCACTTCCGGGCCCATCACGTAGCGGCCGTGGTCCAGCACCTTGGCGATGGCGGCATCGATCTGCGGGCGGATGCGCGCCTGCTGGGCCGGCAGGTCGACGAAGGGAATGGGGCGGGGCGGCTGGCTGGGCAGCGGCGTCACGGTGGCGCCCGTCGCATCGGCCGACGGCAGGGGGCGGGACGTGACCGGGGCGTAGGACATGAACACCTCTGTGAGTGACACCGGCTAGGCACTGTGGCGGCCCCCGAGATCCCCGGAAACCTGCCGCGCTGTCTGATGCCTACGGGACCCCGGCCGCAGTGCAAAATCAAAGATTGTTACCAAGTGTTATGGTCAGGCACTTGGCGGACACCAAGATATGCCGGTTGCCTGGGGGTTGCCGGTGCCAAGGGGTATTGCGGCGCACGCAGGCGGCGGGAGCGCCGTTCAATCGATGGGGACCGCCCGTTTCGGCGATCAGCAGCCCCGCGACCGTTCTATGTATTCACGGATTTCTTCGGCGTCGGTCAGGTATACGGAACCGCCCGTGACGTTCTGGAAATGCCTGTTGTTGATGACATTGCCGCAAATGACGTAGTCATCGCGTGAGACCTCAAATTGATAAATGTTGTCTGTCAGCCTTCCATTTCTCCAATAGCTCCGGCCGTGTTTTTGCAGATGGGCGCGATTGTGAGGCCAGATGAATTCGACCTTTCCGCTGGACCTGTTCACAGCAAAATAGAAATGATCGAACCATTTTGGCTTTTCCCGGATCAATGATAGAATATAATCGCGCACATCTTCGGCGCCAATTGTCCGTTCTTCCCAGACATCTGCCCGGCGTTCGTAGAAAAAATCGACGCCCAACGACAGATAATGCTTAAGCATGCCTTTGGTTGAAAGCCGATATCCCTTCTTGGTCTTGGTGAAGCCGATACCGAGCACGCCACCTGATTTGCCGGGGCTCTCGGTGAACAGTATGTTGACCATGAATTCGGCGACGGCCCGGGGAACGATGATGCTGGGATAGGTGCCGCCACGAGTATCGTCCAGGAAGTCATCCAGCCAATCGGAGGATGCGGACGCCGAGGCGGACGACGAGGCGGAGGAGGACGAGGACGAGGAGTCGGTGTCGGCCATCGGGCGCTCTCTCCGGTTGAGATGCGGCAAAGTCCCCGGTCTACGCGCGTGGGGATCCCAGACCTGAAATCGTTTAGATATCTCAGTGTCGCCGACTCGCACGTTGCAGGCAACCCGATTGTCAATTTGCCGTGAAGCACCGGCCCGCCAAACGCCCGGTTTGGGCGCGCAGCGGTGGCGCATCGGTGAATTCCGTCAGCGCGGGTGCGGCGGTTGCGGCGCCGGCGGGCAGTATCGGGCGAGCGGCAGCGGGCACGCGCCGGGGGCATGTCGCGCTCGTGCAACCCTGCATGTCGTTCCGCAGACACTCTGCGTCGCCGCGGATGCAGCATTGCAACCCGCGAACAGGGAACCATGGCGTCGCAACGAAGCCAGTAGCGCCCGGGGATTTAGCAATGGCCCTCGCCGATATGGACCACATGAATGCCCTCGACCTCGCGGCGTCGCCGGAGAGCCGGGCGATTGTCGATTTCCTCGCCGACTACTCGGTGGAAACCTCACCGGGGGCGGCGGAAAAGACGGCCTCGTTCTCCGCCCTGCTGCCGGCCGGCGCCCGCGCCTACATCGCCGCCCTGCCGGGTGCCGACTTCGGCGAGGTAGTGGCCACCGCCCGGCGGCTGCGCAACGAAGGCATGGTGCCGGTGCCCCATGTGCCGGCGCGCAGCCTGAAGAGCAGGGCGCAGCTTGAGGACTACATCTCCCGGCTGGCGGGCGAAGCGGCGGTGGACCAGGTGCTGTGCATCGGCGGCGGCGTCAACCGGCCGGTGGGGGAATTCGGCTGCACCATGCAGGTGCTGGAAACCGGCGTGCTGGACCGCCACGGCATCCGCACCATCGGAGTGGCCGGCCACCCGGAAGGCAGCCCCGACATCGCCGATGCCGACATCGCCCAGGCGGTGCGGGAAAAGAACGCGTTCGCCAAGCGCACCGGGGCCGAGCTCTATATCGCCACCCAGTTCTGCTTCGATGCCGATGCCATCATCCGCTGGGACCGTACGCTGCGCCTGATGGGCAACACGCTGCCGATCCATATCGGTATCGCCGGCCCGGCCAAGCTGAAGAGCCTGATCACCTATGCCCGCATGTGCGGCGTCGGCAACTCCATGCGGGTGCTCACCCGCCAGGCCGCCAACCTGGCGCGGCTGGCCCAGGTGTCGGCCCCCGACCGGCTGGTGCGCACGCTGGCCCGCTACCAGGCCGAAGATCCCAACTGCGGCATCCAGCGGGCGCATTTCTACACCTTCGGCGGGCTGGCCCGGACGACGGCGTGGCTGGACGGTGCGCTGGCCGGCGACTTCACCTTGAAGGCGGACGGCAAGGGCTTCCAGGTGCACCGCGACCTCGGCTAGCCGCCCGGCCGTGGCTGGTCCACGGCCTTAAGAAGTCGCGATAATCCACTGAGCTTGAAGCAAAAACGGCGGACCTATGTGTCCGCCGTTACGCGTTCGTCGCGCGGGCTGCGGCCGTACATCTGCCGATAGCACTTGGAGAAGTGGGAGGCGGAAACGAAGCCGCTGGCCAGCGCCACATCCACGATGGGCATTTCGCTCTGGTAGAGCAGGTGGCGCGCCCGGTCCAACCGCAGCTCCATGTAGTATTGGCCAGGGGACCGGCCCAGGTGCTTGCGGAACAGCCGCTCCAACTGGCGGCGCGACAGGCCGACGAAGCGGGCCAGCTCGTCCTGCGCCAGCGGTTCGGCGATGTTGGCTTCCATCATCTCGATGGCGGAAATCAGGGTGGGGTTGTGGATGCCCAGGCGGGCGCGCAGCGGCAGGCGCTGGCGGTCGTGCGGGCTGCGCATGCGGTCCAGCAGGCATTGCTCGCTGACTGCGGTGGCCAGCTTGCTGCCGTGGTTCTCCGAAATCAGGTGCAGCATCATGTCCAGCGCTGC
>JAGQRL010000340.1 GCA_020425485.1 Rhodospirillaceae bacterium | reverse complement strand
TAGTCGCCGGGCCGGGCGTTGGAGCCTTCCTCCAGCCCGGCGGCTTCCACCACCGTGCAGCAATCCGTCAGCATGTCCATGGAGCCGCAGATCATCACCCGGTCGTGGGCCGGATCCAGGGGGGCGGTGCCCAGCTCCTCGAAGATCTGGCCGCTCTCGATCAGGTGGGTGATGCGGCCCTGGCGCTCGAACGGCTCGCGGGTCACGCTGGGGTAGTAGGTCAGCTTCTGCTGCGCCTCTTCGCCCACCAGCGGGTCGTCCATCACCGCCTGCGTCAGCTCCAGCCCATAGGCCAGGTCGGCCACGTGCCGGCAGGTGTGGGTGAGCACCACACGGTCGAACCGCTCATACACTTCCGGCTCGCGCACCAGGCTGGCGAACGGCGCGATGCCGGTGCCGGTGCTGAGGAAATACAGCGTCTTGCCGGGCTTCAGCGCATCCAGCACCAGCGTGCCCACCGGCTTCTTGCCGAGCAGCACGCCATCGTCCACGGCGATCGACTGCAGGCGGCTGGTCAGCGGCCCGTCCGACACCTTGATGGAGTAGAAGTCGAGCCCCTCGTCCCACGACGGGCTGGCGATGGAATAGGCGCGCAGCAGCGGCTTTCCCTCCACCATCAGGCCGAGCATGATGAACTCGCCGGAGCGGAAGCGGAAGCTGGCCGGCCGGGTGAGCCGGAACGCAAACAGCCGGTCGGTGTAGTGGCGCACCGACACCACGGTTTCCTCGGTCACCGATTTCGGCAGTGCTGTTCCTTCGAACCCCACGGCATGCCCCTCGATTTGCCCATGATTTTACAATCGCGGACGGTGTTCCATCCCATCCCGCGGTGCGGCGACACCATGGCGATACGCTCGGCGGATGCCAAGCTGCAATTGTGTGGTATGCGCGCAGCGGGTGTGTTCTGCCGGCAACACTAAACGCCTGCCACAGTGTCGCCACACATGAACACGGATCCGCCGCGGTTCCAGCGGTCCGGCGCCCCAGCCGCCACCTAGGGTTCCCCTCAAATCCGCGATGCGGAAAGAAGGAGGGGTATCATGCGAGCAGTGGTCCGTACGGTCGGCGAGGCTGTCGTCATCTTGATGACGTTCCTGGTGGTCGTGGCCGGCGTTTCCATCTTCGCGGCGCGCGCCGGGCATGCCGCCCCCGTGCCCTACGAGGCGATGAGCGAGGGCGGGCTGTTCCTGCCGTCCGACCAGCCGGGCTACGTGCTGCCGGCCACCACGGTGGACAGCGACGTCTCCATCGAGGTGAACGGCCTGATCGCGCGGACCCGCATCCGCCAGACCTTCGTGAACCCCACGGACTCCTGGATGGAGGGCGTGTACGTGTTCCCGCTGCCGGAGAACGCGGCGGTGGACCGGCTGCGCATGATCATCGGCGACCGCGTGGTGGAAGGCCGCATCGAAGAACGCCAGCGGGCCGAAGAGCTTTATGAAGAAGCCGCCGCCAACGGCCAGCAGGCCAGCCTGGTGAGCCAGGAGCGGCCCAACGTGTTCACCAACTCCGTCGCCAACATCCCGCCCGATGCCGGCATCACGGTGGAGATCGAATACCAGCAGGCGCTGACCTTCGAGAACGACCGGGTGAGCCTGCGCTTCCCCATGGTGGTGCTGCCCCGCTACACGCCGGGAGAGCCCCTGCCCGTGGAGCCCGCCGGCACCGGCTGGGCGCCCGACACCGCCGAGGTGCCCGATGCCAGCCGGGTGACGCCGCCGGTGGCCGACCCCGCGGTGGGGCCGATCAACCCGGTGTCGCTGAGGGTGACACTGAACCCCGGGTTCACCATCGGCGACATCACCAGCGACTTCCACGACATCGAGATCGACCGGCCCGCCCCGGACCACGCCGTGATCAGCCTGGCGGACGGCGAGGTGCCGGCGGACCGCGATTTCGAACTGGTGTGGACCGCGGCTGCCAGCGAAACCCCGCAGGCCAGCGTGTTCAGCGAGCGCATCGACGATTTCGACTATCACCTGGTGATGGTGATGCCGCCGCAGGCCCTGCCGGCGGACTACGACACGCCGCCGCGCGAGGTGGTGTTCATCTTCGACAAGTCGGGCTCCATGGCCGGCGAGTCCATCGAACAGGCGCGCTCCGCCCTGATGTTCGCCCTGGCCCGCCTGCGCCCGGAGGACCGCTTCAACATCATCGCCTTCGACAACGAGGCGGAAGCGCTGTTCCCCACCGCCCGGCAGGCCAACGATCCCGCCCTGCGCGCCGGCCGCAACTTCGTCTCCAACCTGGAGGCCGACGGCGGTACGGAGATGTTCCGCGCCCTGGAACTGGCGCTGGACGGGCGCACCGGGCTGGACCGCATGCGCCAGATCGTGTTCATCACCGATGGCGCGGTGTCCAACGAAGAAGCACTGTTCGGCATGATCCACGATCGGCTGGGCGACAGCCGGCTGTTCACCGTCGGCATCGGCAGTGCGCCCAACAGCCACTTCATGCGCGAGGCGGCCCAGGCCGGCCGCGGCACCTTCACCCATGTCGGGTCCACCGATCAGGTGCGCAGCCGCATGGCCGAGCTGTTCGAGCGCCTGGAACACCCGGCGCTAACCGACATCGCCATCGACTGGCCGGACCCCGACCACACCGACATGTTCCCCGAGCGGGTCGCCGACCTCTATCTCGGCGAGCCGGTGATGGTGGAAGCGCGCATGCCCGCCGCCGAGGAGGGGGGCGAACCGCAGATGGTGCGCCTGTCCGGCCATCGCGGCGGCGAGGAGTGGTCCACCGAGATCGCCCTGCCGGCGGACGGCCACGATGCCGGCGTCGCCACGGTGTGGGCGCGGGCCGACATCCAGGAACTGGAGCGGCGGCGCTGGCGCAACGATGTCGACGCCGATCTGATCGCCGACCAGATCCTGGAAGTGGCGCTGGAGCACCAGCTCGTCAGCCAGTACACCAGCCTGGTGGCGATCGACGATCAGGTGGTGCGGCCGGAAGGCGAACCGCTGGCCGGCGAGACCGTGGCCACCAACATGCCGGACGGCGTGGACATGCAGATGGGGCCGACCCTGGCCGACGCCATGGACAACCTGGATCCCCGTGCGGAAAGCCTGCGCGCCATCCGCAACATGGCCCGCACCGGCATTCCCAGCCCGGTGGCCCTGCCGGTGGGCGGCACCACCGCAACGGTGAACCTGGCGGTTGGCCTGACGCTGATGGGCCTGGCCTTCGCCCTGCTGATCCTGGCGGGGCGGCAGGCCCGCATCCGGCAGTACCGGCGATGACCGGCCGGCTCGCCCGCCTGGTCCCGGCCATCCTGCGCAGCCCGCGCGGGGCGGCCGGCCTGTTGATCGGCGCGGTGGGCCTGTGGCTGGTGAGCGATGCCGCGCTCATCCACGTGAAAGCCTGGGTGGGCCAGGTGCTGCTGGACCGGGCGTGGAGCCGCACGCTGGCCGGGGAGGAGGACGTAACCCCCTGGCCGTGGGCGGATACCTGGCCGGTGGCGCGGCTGCGCAGCGATGCCCACGGGGTGGACCTGACCGTGCTGTCCGGCGCCACCGGGGCGACGCTGGCCTGGGGCCCCGGCTGGGTGCAGGGCACCGCGGAACCGGGCTGGCCCGGCCTGTCGGTGATCGGCGGCCACCGCGACACCCATTTCCGCTTCCTGGAAGACGTGGTGCCGGGCGAGCGTTTCACCCTGACGCGGGTGGACGGCATTGAGCGCGCCTATCGGGTCACCGCCACCCGGGTGGTCGACCAGCCGTCGGCCCTGCTGAGCAGCGAGCCCGGCCTGTCGAGCCTGACGCTCGTCACCTGCTGGCCGTTCGATGCCGTGGTGCCCGGCGGGCCGCAGCGCTACCTGGTGCATCTGGTGGAGGACGCCGACCCGGTGGCCAGCCTGCCGGCCCCCGTGCTACCGGCGCCCGCCCTGCCGGTCCTTGCCCAGCCTGTCCTCGCCCCGCCGGTCCTTGCCGAGCCGTCGCTGGCACCGCCGGCCGCCGGTACGCCGGGCGATCACCCGGAGGAGGACACAGTGGCGTCGGTCGGCGGCGTCAGCGGATAGTCCGCCAGCGGCTCGTAGTCCGCCCCCAGATGGCCGAGATGGCTGCGGAACAGGGTGAACCCCTCCACCGTCATCGTCGGCACCCGGAACAGGTTGTGATGGCGCTCCCAATCGGCCACCCGCAGCGCCGGGGCGCCGCGCAGGCGGGCCAGCGTGATGTGGGGGGCGAAGCGGCGATCGTCGGACCGCTGGCCGGCCGCCACCACGGCACGGTCCACCTTGTCCTTCAGGAAAGCCAGCGGCGCGGAATTCTCCACCCCGGCCCACACGCTGGAGGGCCGCGTGCGCGTGCCGAAATGGCCGACGCCGCCGATATCCAGCCCGAACAGCGGGGCGGCAATGCGCGCCAGTTCGGCATCCAGATCGGCCGCTTCCGGCTCGTCCACCTCGCCGATGAAGCGCAGCGTAATGTGGTAGGTGGCTGGATCCAGCCAGCGGGCGCCGGGGATGCCCCCGGTCAGCCGATAGAGTGCCTCGCGCACCGTTTCCGGCAGCGCCAAGCCGACGAAGACCCGCAGCATCGCCTTCTCACCCCATTCACCGGCGGTTCGTTCATGGACAGGGGTCCGGGATCGCCGTGTGCACCGCTTCGATATCGGCCAATGCGGCATCCGACAAGGTTGCATCGATAGTGGCGATGTCGGCGCGCAACTGATCCAGCGTCGTCGCCCCGACGATGGTGGAGGTGACGAAGGGCCGGGTGTTGACGAAGGTCAGCGCCAGGGTGGCGGGCGTGAGGCCGTGGCGCCGGGCGACGGCGACATAGCGGCCGGTCGCCTGTTCCGCCGACGGGCCGAAATAGCGTGTCATGTGCGGGGCCAGGGAGAAGCGCGCGCCCGCCGGCCGCGCCCCGCCGAGATACTTGCCGGACAGCACGCCGCCGGCCATGGGCGCATAGGCCAGCAGCCCGCAATCCTCGCGGATGGCGATTTCCGCCAGCCCCACCTCGAACAGCCGGTTGAGCAGGCTGTAGGGGTTCTGGATCGAGACTGCGCGCGGCAGGCCGCGCTGCTCGGCCAGCTCCAGGTAGCGCATCACCCCCCAGGGGGTTTCGTTGGACACCCCGAAATGGCGGATCTTGCCGGCCTTCACCAGGTCGCCCAGCACGTCCAGCGTGTGGTCGAGCGGCGTCATCTCCTCGTCGGCGTCGGCGGCGAAGCCGCGCTGGCCGAACATGTTGGCCGCGCGGTCGGGCCAATGGGTCTGGTAGAGGTCGATATAGTCGGTTTTCAGCCGGCGCAGGCTGGCGTTCACCGCTTCTTCGATGTGCCGCCGGTTGAGCTTCAGGCTGCCGCCGCGCACATAGGGAAAGCGGCTGCTGCCGCCCAGCACCTTGGAGGCGAGGATCACCTTGTCGCGGTTGCCGCGGTCGGCAAACCAGTTGCCGATGATCTCCTCGGTCCGCCCATAGGTCTGCTCGCGCGGCGGCGTGGAATACATCTCCGCGGTGTCGAAGAAGGTCACGCCCTCGTCCAGCGCGTAGTCCATCAGCGCGAAGGCGTCTTCCTCGGTGTTCTGCTCGCCATAGGTCATGGTGCCGAGGCAGATGGCGCTGACCTCAAGGTCGGTGCGGCCGAGACGGCGATAGCGCATGGGGCAGTCCTCGAACCGGAAGGGGCGGAGAGGGCGCACGGAGGGGGCCGCGGGCCGGACGGCGGTACCTCTACCTAAGGCGGTGGACCTTGGCCAGGGCGTTGCCGCCCGCACGGACGGCCGCTGCCGTCAAACCCGCAGCGCGCTACACGTCGGAATGGGCGTGGCGGATGGCGTCGATCTGTTCGAAATGCTCGAAGAACAGGTCGATCAGGTGGGGGTCGAAGTGGCGGCCGCGCTCCTCCTTCAGGAGGTCCATGATGCGCGGCAGCTCCCAGGCCGGCTTGTAGACGCGGGCGCTGCCCAGGGCGTCGAACACGTCGGCCAGGGCGGTGATGCGGCCGTAGAGGTGGATCTCTTCGCCCTTCAGCCCGCGGGGGTAGCCGCTGCCGTCCCACTTTTCGTGGTGCTGGTGGGCGACAATGGCGCCGGCCTTCAGCGCCCGGCTGTCGGCCGACTTCAGCATCTCGTAGCCGATCTGGGCGTGGGTGTTCATGACCTCCCGCTCTTCGGGCGTGAAGCGGCCCGGCTTCAGCAGGATGGCATCGGGGATGCCCACCTTGCCGATGTCGTGCAGTGGCGAGGCCAGGCGCAGGATTTCCGCCTCTTCCTCCGTCTTGCCGGCGGCCAGCGCCAGCACATAGGAGTATTCGGCGACGCGGCGGACGTGGTTGCCGGTTTCCTTCGAACGCGTCTCCACCACCTCGCCGAGCTGGTAGATGATTTCCCGCTGGGTGCGCTCGATCTCCTCGCGCAGCATCAGGTTGTCGAAGGCGATGCCGACATTGCAGCAGTAAAGCTCAAGCAAATGCTGGTCGGACTTCGCCAGTTCGCCCTTGGTGCCTTCCACCAGCAGCACGTTGCTGCGGCCTTCGCCGCTGTCGACGAACCCCACATAGTGGTCGGGCGTGGCGACGGAGTGGCGGTTCGCCAGCGCCTCGCGGATCCATTCGCGCTGCTCTTCGCCCAGCGCCTGATCCAGCGTTTTGCCCTGCACCTCCGCATAGGTGCCGATGCCGGCGACGATTTCCGGCTCGGTGGTGCGCGAGAAGGCGGCAACCCCGCTATGGGCGTACACGGCATCCTGGTCCGGCACGATCAGCGCGCTGAGCTGCTGCAGCACCCCTTCGGCAAAGGCGTGGATCGACTGGGTGCGGAAGATGGTCGACGACGCATCGATGATCTTCAGCAGCCCCCGGCGGTTGGCCTCGATCACCTTGCGGTTGGTTTCGATGGTCTGGATGTCGCTGAAGTTCCGCAGGCTGCCCATCAGCACCGTGAACAGCCGTTCCTGGGTGAGCTGGGATTTGGCCTGGTAGTCGTTGATATCGTAGCTCTCGATCACCTCGCGCTCCGGCGCCAGGCCGGGCTGGCCGGTGCGCAGCACGATGCGCACCTGTTGGTTGCCGAGCTGCTGGCGCACCCAGCGCGCCATATCCAGCCCGGCGTGGTCGGTTTCCATCACCACGTCGAGCAGGATGAGCGCGATCTCCGGGTCTTCGGCCAGGAGCTTGCGGCCCTCCTCGGCGGAATAGGCGTTGATGAACTTGATCGGGCGGTCGCGAAAGGAAACGCCGGAAAGCGCCAGACGGGTGACGGTGTGAACGTCGGGCTCGTCGTCGACCACCAGAACCTTCCAGTTCTGGGAACCATTCTGGCTCTCGGCCGCAACTGGCTCGTCGTCGTCGAGGAAATCGTCGTCGAATGCGTCTTCGCTATTCATTGTTCTTATTTCCCTGCTCGCCCGCCGAAGAGGGAGCTTCGATCGGCACTTCGATCACGAAGGTCGCTCCTCCGCCGGGAGTCGGCACAAAGCGGATGCTTCCGCCCATCCGACCGACCACCAGGTTGTGCACGATATGCAGTCCCAACCCGCTACCACCTTGGCCCCGGCGGGTTGTGAAGAAGGGTTCAAACAGCCGGGGCACGTTGGCTTCCGGCACACCCTTCCCATCATCAGCAAAATTAATTGTAAACCATCCCACCTTGTGCTGATCAACGTCAATTCGGATCTTCCCGGAATCACCCTCGTCGTAGGCGTGGCGAAGCGAGTTGGTGACGAGGTTGGTGATCAACTGGCTCAGCGCGCCGGGATAGCTGTCCACCTCCAGCCCGGGCGGGCACGCGATGGCCACTTCCACCGCCGTGCGCCGCAGCGTCGGCGCCAGGCTGTAGACGATCTCTTCCAGATAGGGGGCAAGCTCGAAGGTGCGGCGCTCGTCGCTCACCTGGTCGACGGACACCTGCTTGAAGCTCTGGATCAGGTGGGCGGCACGGTGGCAGTTGCGCTCCATCAGGTCGGTGGAGTCCACCGCCATGTCGATGTAGCCCATCACCTCCGATTTGCGCAGTTGGCCGCCCTCCGCCTTGCTGCGCAGCGCCTTGCTTTCAGCACTCAGCGAGCTGGCCGCGGTGAGGGTGATGCCGATGGGCGTGTTCACCTCATGGGCCACGCCGGCCACCAGCCCGCCCAGGGCCGCCAGCTTTTCGGATTCCACAAGCTGGGCCTGGGTGGTGCGCAATTCCTGCAGCGTCACCTCAAGCTGTGCCTTCTGTTTGAAGACCAGGGCGCGGGCCCGCTCGCGCGCCCGGCTGGTGGACACCTGCATCATCAGCAGCACGCCAGTTCCCGCCACCGCGCCGGCCATCACCGCCAGCACCCAGCGCAGGTCGCCGCGCAGGCTGCGGAGCGCGATGGACTGCGCTTCCAGCGATTCCACCGCCGCGGTGTTTTCCAGCAGGTAGGCATCGGTGAGCGTGCTGCTGATATCGCTGAGCCGGCTCCACACCGCCATCAGCCGGGCGCCCTGGGCCGATGCGGTGTCGTTGATCGCCAGCTCGGCGTTTTGCAGTTGCACCAGCAGTTCCTGGGCCGATGCCTGGCGCCGCCCGAACTGTTCGGCGTGGTCGGGCATCCGGCCGAGATAGACGTCGGTGAGGGCGATGGTGCGGTCGAGATTGATGCGCGTCTCCAGCGTGCGCTCCATGGTCGGCTCGACCCGCATGGCGTCCACCGAGGTGGATAGGAAATCGACGCTCTGGATCACCCCGGCGAGCATGCGGTGGTCTTCCAGCGGCGTGATTTCCAGCTCGCTTTCGATCTCCCGCATGGTGGTCAGGATTTCCGAACCCGCCAGACCGCCCCCCGCCAGCAGGCAGAGGAAGATGAGCAGTCCGGCATAGGTCCAGCGGTCGCGCATGTCATGTCACCGTAGGGGCACACGGCAGGGGTCGTCGGTGACCGGATCGGGCAGCCAGCAGGGATGGGGATCCTGATCGAGCACGCTGTTGATCTGCTCGGCCACGGCCCGCGACGTTGCGTAGATGTCGGCGTCGCGCAGCACGATCTGGGTGAACAGCAGCATGTAGTTCATGGTCAGCGCCCGGGTGCCGCCGCCCAGCCGCGGCGGCAGCACGCCGAGAATGGTGTCGACATCGCTGGCCTGGATGCCCACCGCGTCGGCGACGCTGATCAGCGACGGGTCGACGGGCCACAGGCGGCTGTCCTCGGCGATGGGGAAGACACCGAGGGCGGAGATCATGCCGGCCTCGATGTCCGGCGCCGTCAGGTGGCCGATCAGCCGATTGGCGCGCGGCACCATGGTCCGCCAATCGCCCGGCGACGGTGCCACATCGTGGGTGCCAGTGGGGATCGCCAGGCCGATGATCACGATCAGCGCGCCGCGGCCGTAGGGGCCGATCGGCGACGGGAACACCACGAACCGGTCCGGCTCGGCGCGGATGGCGGGCAGCAGGCGGGCCACATGGTCCCAGGCGATCCAGACATCGCCGGACAGCAGCGGCTCGTGCATCTGGTTGTAGGTGAGCGAACGGATGTTCACGTTCCGCCAGAGCTGGCGCATGTACTCCCACATGGGTCCCACGTCGGGGCTGCGCAGGGTGGTGATCGCAGCACCGGTGAACGAGGGGTAGAGGAAGCCCTGGATGAAGCGCGGCATGAGCCCGCGCGGGCCGGCGGGAAAGCCCACCATGGGGTGCCCGTTGGCGGTGTTGACCGCGGCAGCCCACACCCGGAACTGGTCGTAGGTCAGCCGCTCCAGGTCCGCACCCACCGGCAGATAGGCCAGCGCCCGCCGATCGGCCGCCATCAGGTAGGTGCCCTGCATCCAGGGGATGTACATCTGCTGGTCGGTGCCGAGGCGCGCCGCCTCCGCGATGGCGTCGGGGATGCCGCGATCGGGGTCGAACCCGGTGATGGCCGGGATGGGGCGCAGCAGGCCGGCCTGGGCGAGCGCCTCCATGTCTCCATGCACCCCGGCGACCAGATCCACCGGCGCGTTGTCGCCTTCCGTCAGCCGCTCGATCACCGCCAGGCTGTCGTAGGGCTGGAACTGGGACAAGCCGTCGAAGCTGTCGAGCGCATGGTGGCGCAGGGCCGCCGCCTCGTTGAGCGGGGCGAACTGGGTGGACAGGAAACGGACGATCCTGTCCTGCGCCGAGGCCGGCGTGGCGGCGGTCGCAGCAAAGCTGAGGATCAGTGCCAGGCGGGCAAGCAGCGCCATCGCGCGGGCCTTGGGCTGGCCGCCCGCCGCATGCCGGCGTCCCGCTCGCTTACCGCAGGAATTGACCTCTGGCTGTGCCATTTTCCGGCTGTCTCTCCCATTGCGCGCGCAGTTTTGCACTGCGTTCATGAACGCAAGGTGAAAGCAGCACCCCTTGGCGCCGCTCGGTCCGCTGAATAGTGACTGGCGCTGTAGGGTTGTTCCAGTGTTTCAACTGAGGAAACCGGTTCCGAAACTCCCGCCGCCCGTGAACATCGGTGCGCGTGCGAAATCAAGCCGCAGGGGAATTGCTATCAACGGTGTGAAAACGCCCGGACCTGTGCTTTGGGCAGTTGAGACTTCAACCATTGATCTAGCCTAATGGATCTCTGAGCGAGTCCATCGGATCGGATCATACTCTAGCCGCCGTCGCCGCGCAGGCGGGCCACCGTGGAGGTGGTGCTGTGCCCCGGCTCCAGGTCCGCCAGCACCACGCGCCCGCCATAGGAGCGCACGAAGCCGGCGCCGACCACGGTGTCCACCGTGTAGTCGGCCCCCTTCACCAGCACATCGGGGCGGATCGCTTCGATCACCCGTTCCGGCGTGTCCTCCGGGAAGATCACCACCAGGTCGACCGTGCCGAGGGCCGCCAGCACGGCCGCCCGGGCCGCTTCCGGCTGAACCGGCCGGCTGGGCCCCTTCAGGCGGCTTACCGAGGCATCGCTGTTGAGGCCGAGCACCAGCTTGTCGCACGCCGCCCGCGCCTGGCGCAGCAGCGAGACATGGCCGGGATGGAGCAGGTCGAAGCAGCCGTTGGT
>JAGQRL010000339.1 GCA_020425485.1 Rhodospirillaceae bacterium | reverse complement strand
TCCGCCACCGTGACGGGGGCGTGGAAGGTGACCGTGACGGTGAGCGAGCCGATGCCGGCGACCCGCCAGATATGCGACAGCAGGTCCATATCCCCATACCAGGAATACAGCCACCGGAGATTGCGCCCCAGTGGCCAGCCGTCCAGGTGGGTGCAGGCAAGCGACACCGGCTGCACTTTCAGCGGCTTGCCGTCCGCCCCCGGGGTGCTGGCCACGGCGAACAGGGCGCTGCGGAAGGGCAGCGTGCGGTTGCCGTCCGACGACGTGCCTTCGGGGAACAGGATCAGCCGGCCGCCATCGGTGAGGCGTTCCACCATGCTGTCGCGCTGGCGGCCGGCGCTGGCCCGCTTGCGATCGACATAGACGGTGCGCTGCAGCTTCGACAGCGGCCCGAAGAAGGGCCAGCCCGACACCTCCGTCTTGGCGACGAAGCAGCCGTCGATCAGCGCGCCCAGCACGATGATGTCGAGATAGGAGGTGTGGTTGGAGACGAACAGGCAGGGCTCGGCGGTATCCGGCTGGCCGTTGACCACGAAGCGGAAGCCGAGGATCCACGCGCACATGCGGTGATAGGCGCGCGGGAAGGTCTGCCGCGCCGGCGACTTCATCAACAAGAGAACGCCCTGCACCGGTACGCAGGCGAACGTGACCGCCAGGTAGGCGATCAGCCGCACCAGGGCGAGAAGGGGCGAGCTCACGCCGGGTGATCCTCCACCGGGCCGCTAGCCGCCGCCGAAGGGGGGCAGCGGCGGCGGGTCCTGCCGCTCGGCATCCTGGCGTTCGTAGTGCTTGTAGTAGCGCTGGGTCACCAGGTCCGTCTTGACGATGATGCAGACATCGGTGGTGTGGAACTGCGGGTCAACCACGGCGCCGTCGCCGACATAGCCGCCGAGCCGCAGATACCCCTTGATGAGGGGCGGCAGGCCGCGCAGGGCCGCCTTGCGGTCCAACTGGTCGGCCGGCACCTGATCCATCGGCGTGTAGCGGCTGTCGACCGCACGGGTGCGCAGTTCCGGCGGCGCCAGGTGGTTGTGGTAGAGGTAGGACAGCGGCATCGCCAGTTCTTCGGGGTCGACCCCCGGCAGGCTGGCGCAGCCGAACATGATGCCGATGTCGTAGTGGAAGACGTAGGTGGCGATGCCGCGCCACAGCAGTTGCATGACGGCACCGGTGCGGTAGTCCGCCGACACGCAGGAACGGCCAAGCTCCAGGATCTCGCCCGGCTGGGCGAGGAGCTGGCCGATTTCGTATTCGTCGGCGGTGTAGAAGTGCCCGGCGCGCTCGGCGTTCACCCGGCGCAGCAGGCGGTAGGTCGCCACCACGGCGTCCGCCCCCTCGCCGCGCGCATGGTCGAGCACCAGCAGGTGGTCGGCAAAGGGATCGAAGGCATCGAAGTCGCGGCCCGACGCCGCCATTTCCGCCGTCGGCTTGGCGGCCATCTCCCGGTAGAAGATGTGGAAGCGCAGGCGCTGGGCGGCCTCGATCTCGGCATCGGAATGGGCCAGCCGGACCTCCAGGTCGCCGCTGCGGACGGAGGCCGGTCGGTCAGTCTCGGCAGTGTGATCAGACATGGGCTCCGCGACGCGTCACAAGCGATGGCCGCCACCGGCCGCCGGACCTTCCAACGGCGCAGCGCGGGTGACTCCGTATACCATCTCCGCGCGGCAACCCGGAACCGAATAGCCGTGGAAATCCGGCACAAGAAAGGCGCGCCACAATGCGGCGCACCTCTGACTGCCGGTTTCCATCTGTACTTAGGACAGCAAATGCACGGCGGCCGGCCAAAACGCGCCCGCCGTGCGCCCCAGCGGCTTAGCCGTTCCGCCGGGCCTTGGTGCCGAGACCGATCTGCTTGGCCAACTTGCTGCGCTGAGAGGCATAGTTCGGCGCAACCATCGGGTATTCAGGTGAAAGGCCCCAGCGCTCCCGGTATTCCTCGGGGGTCATGTTGTACGCTGTTTTCAGGTGCCGTTTCAGCATCTTAAGCTGCTTGCCGTCCTCCAGACACACGATGTAATCCGGGGTCACGGACTTCTTGATCGGCACCGCGGGAACCAGCTTTTCCGGTTCCGGCTTTGGTTCCTTGCCGAGGTCGGTCAGAGTTGAATAGACCTGCTGGATGACGCGGGGCAGATCCTCCACTTCGACGGTGTTGCGACCGACATGCGCCGAGACAATCTGGGCTGTCAGGTTGAGCAGGTCGTCTGACGGTTTTTCGATAGTCATTATCGGCTCCACCAAGGTTTCTCGAAATCTAGAATACAGTTCGATTGGTTTCAATAGGGGTGAAGTGATTTTTCCACATGAAATGGCATTTCTCCCAGACAGGTGTGTCGGGATAGTGCCGAGCGCCCGGTAGTCCGAGTAATCCTCGGGTGCGATTTGGTCGTCTGTCGCAATCTCGGCAATTGAAATCGGACATCGGAAGTTTTGCGCCTGCCGGTGGCGCGGGACGAGCAGGGAGGGCTGTGGAAAACTGGCCGGCGCCTAGGGCAGGGCGCGCGCCATCACCAAGGCATCGGCGGGGATTTCACTGCGCTGGTAATAGCCCCGCCGCCGGCCGGTGAGGGCAAAGCCGCGGCCGGCATAGAGCGCGCGGGCGGCGATGTTGGGATCGGCCACTTCCAGGTGCATGTGGGCGGCACCGGCCGCCGCCGCCGCCGCCAGCCCCCAATCCAGCAGGCGGGCAGCGACTCCGCGCCGGCGCGCCGCCGACACCACGCCGATGGTCAGCACCTCCGCCTCGTCGGCGGCGAGGCGCCACGCCAGGGCCCCCAGCGGAGCGGCCGGTTCGGCTTGCGCGGCGCTCCCCGCGTCGGCCGGCAGGGCGAGGCAGGTATGCACGGTGGGATCGGCCAGCAAGCCCGCCCAGGCATCGGCCGACCACGCCGGCTCGTCCCACGGCCCATCGAGATACGCTGCCTGGAGGGCGGCCAGCACGGCGGCGTGGGCCAGCCCGGCCGCGGCAATCGCGATGTCCCGGGCGGCCGCGGTCATGGCGGCGGGGTTACGGCCGCGGCGGCCAGGTAGAGCGGGGCGGGGCAGTGGGGGTTGGCCCGGCCGGCGGCCGCGGCGATGGCGCGGGCGAGGTCGGCCGGGGTCGGCTCTGCTGAGACCAATCGGGCCACAGGTGCACCGCCTTCGCCGAGTCGCGCCGCCGCGTCCCCCGCCACCAGGTCCTCGGCGACGAGCCGTGCGGCGTCCGCCGGGGTCAGGGCCGCTGGCTCTCCGCAGGGCTGCCAGGCGCCGGTAACGGCGTTTACGGCTTGCACGAATACCGGCCCGCGCCGGCTGTCCAGGCACACCCAGGCGCGCGTTTCGCTGGCCGGATCGGGCAGGCAGGCGGCATAGAGGGCAAAGCGGGTGATGCCGACCATCGGCCGGCCGGCCCCCAGCGCCAGCCCGGCCAATGCTGCCAGGCCGATGCGCACGCCGGTGAAGCTG
>JAGQRL010000338.1:3094-5864 GCA_020425485.1 Rhodospirillaceae bacterium | reverse complement strand
AGGCGGCCTTGCCCAGCCTGCAGAAAGCCACCGTGCCGGCGGCCATCGTGCTCGTTACCTCCGCGGCACCGCTGCGCGGGCTGGCCAACTACGCGCCCTATGTGGCCGCCCGCGCCGCCCAGAACGGGCTGGTGACCTCCTGGGCGCGGGAACTGGCGCGCGACGGCATCCGCGTCAACGCCGTGGCCCCCAACTATGTGGAAAGCCCCACCTATTTCCCGCCGGACCTGCTGGCCGACCCGGCCGCGGTGGCGAAGATGACCGGCGGGGTGACCCTGCGCCGGCTGGGCAAGCCCGATGAGGTGGGGGCCGCCATCGCCTTCCTGGCGTCGCCCGCCGCCAGCTTCATCACCGGCCATGTGATGCCGGTGGCCGGCGGCTGGCCGTAAGACGCCCCTGCTCAGAACGGCACCGGCCCGCACCCCCGCCCGGCCACCCCTACATACCGTCGCAGGGTGGCCGTGCGCAGACGCGGGCCGCAACCGAACGTGCCGGCGGCCGGCCGCAAGACCAGCCACCGTTCAGCTATCCGGCGTCAGCCGCCCAGCAGCACGGAGGCGCGCTGTTCGATCATCGCGCCTTCCATAAGCTGGTCGTAGCGCGCCGCCTTCAGCAGGTGGGCGTGATAGGACTCCCACACATGGCCGAACTCGGCGTCGGTTTCGGCCAGTTCCTGCATCAGTTCCATGGAGACGCGGCCGATTTCGGCGATCACCTCGTCGGGGAAGCGGCGGATCTGCACGCCGTGCTCTTCCACCAGCGGCCCCAGGGCTTCGATGTTGTGGTAGTGGAAATCGGCCAGGGACTCGGTGCCCGACGAGCCGCAGGCATGGCGCACGATGGCCTTCAGGTCGTCCGGCAGTTCGTTCCAGCGATCGACGTTGATCGACAGCTCCAGCGACGGGCCGGGCTCATGGAAGGCCGGCAGGTAGTAGTAGTCCGCCACCTGGTGCAGGCCGAACGCCATGTCGTTCCACGGCGCCACCCATTCCGCGGCATCGACGTTGCCGGACTGCATGGCCGCGAAGATCTCGCCCGGCGGGGTCAGCACCACGGCGGCTCCCAGCCGGCGCATCACTTCGCCGCCCAGGCCGGCGTAGCGCATGCGCAGGCCGCGCAGATCGTCCAGCGAGTTGACTTCCTGGCGGAACCAGCCGCCCGCCTGGGTGCCGCTGGAGCCGACATAGAAGGGCTTGATGCCGAAGGCGCCGTAGGCTTCGTCCCACAGCTCCTGGCCGCCGCCGAAGTACAGCCAGCCGGTCAGGTCCACCGCGCTGAAGCCGAAGGGCACGCCGGCAAACAGGTGGAACGCCTGGGACTTGGAGACCCAGTAGTAGGGCGTGCCGTGGAAGCAGTCGGCACTGCCGGACTGCACGGCATCGAAGCACTCGAACGGCGGCACCAGCTCGCCGGCCCCATAGGGAGTGACGGTCAGGCGGCCGTCGGTCATCTCGGTGATGTAGTTGGCCAGCCGCACCGCGTTGACGCCGACACCCGGCGCATTCGCCGGCCACGGCATCACCATGGTCCATTCGTAGCGGTCCTGCGCGATGGCCGGGGCCGCGAGCGTCGACGCGGCCGCACCACCGGCGGCCCCATACAGAAACTGACGACGCTTCATCGCTCTTCCTCCCTGGGACGGTTTATGTTGAATGAGCGAGTTCTTAGCGCAAGCACAGCGGCGCGGACAGCCAGAACACGCGCCGCAGCCTGTTGACTTCCCTTCGATTACGAACATCTTTCACCGCACCGCACTGCACCATCACCGGTGCCGCCTTCCTGCCAGGGACAGCTCCGCCATGCCCCCGGACCAAAGCGCCCCCACCAGTGCCGCCCTGTCGCATGACCAAGGTGCCTTCATCCCCGATGCCGCCGTGTTCGGCAGCGATCCTCCGGTGGATGCCGCGGGCCTGCTGAACCAGTGGCTCAGCGAACTGGGCGAGCTGCGCCACGCCGGCCGCGACGACCCCCTGACCAACCCGGTGCTGGCGCTGGCCAGGCGCATCGCCCGCGGGCTGGCGGACGGCAGCCTGACGCCGGGCGGGCTGGAACAGGTGGTCCAGTACGTCTCCGCCGAAGGCTTCCTGGAGCGGGCGGGCCGGCTCAGCCGCTATCTCGGCGAAACCGATCCCGATGCCAACCGGGCGCGGCTGGGAGAGCTGTTCGCTGCACTGGCGGACCGCACCGGCGACTTCGATGGATTCGCCAAGGAGCTGGGGCGCGAGGTGTTCGGCGTGGTCTTCACCGCCCATCCCACCTTCAACCTGCACAGCACCATGATGGCCGATCTGGCCGCCATCGCCGCCGGACGGGGCGACGACGGCCAGCCGCTCACCGATGCCGACGGCGTTGCCATCGTGCAGCGCGCCAGCCGGTCGGAACACCGCAGCGATCCCGACATCTCGCTGATGCGCGAGCATGCCCTGTCGATGGAAGCGCTGCGGACGCTGCAGGGGGCGTTGCGCGAGGTCTACCGCATTGCCCTTGCCGTCGCCCGGCGCCGCTGGCCGGAGCGCTGGCACGAACTGAAGCCGCGCCTCATCACCGCGGCAAGCTGGGTGGGCTACGACCTGGACGGGCGGTCCGACATCCGCTGGACCGACACCCTGGCGAACCGCCTGATCCTCCAGGTCTACCACCTGCGCGGCCATCTGGCCGCCTTGCGCCCCATCCAGGCGGAGCTGAGCGGCGACCCCAGCCTGACGGAACCGCTGGAGCTGATGGAAACCCGCATCGCCTTCGCCATCGCCCAGCTTGAGGACGAGGTGGC
>JAGQRL010000338.1:0-3031 GCA_020425485.1 Rhodospirillaceae bacterium | reverse complement strand
TTCGAAGGCCGCGCGCGCCGCATCACCCATGTGGACGGGCTGGTGGAGCTGGTGGACCGGGTGCTGGAACGGCTTGCCCCGGAACGCCACGACGCGGCCGCTAGCCTGTGCATCCTGCGTGCGGAGCTGCGCAACTACGGCCTGGGGCTCGCCCACACCCATGTGCGCATCAACGCCACCCAGGTGCACAACGCCATCCGCAAGCAGGTGGACCTGGTTTCCGACGTCAACGACCCGCGCTTCCGCCGCAGCTATCTGGACCGGGTGGAAGAGCTGCTGGACGGGGTGCAGCCCGTCACCATCAATTTCGGCTCGCTGATCGCCGAACGCACCTCCACCAAGCAGCTCTTCATGGTGCTGGCGCAGATGCTGAAATACAGCGACCGCACCGCACCGCTGCGCTTCCTGATCGCCGAATGCGACAGCGCCTTCACGCCGCTGACCGCCCTCTACTTCGCGCGCCTGTTCGGGGTGGCCGACCAGATCGACATCTCGCCGCTATTCGAAACCGAACGCGCGCTGGAAGCCGGCAGCCGGGTGATCGAGCAGCTTTTGGAAAGCCCGCACTACCGCGCCTATGTGGAAGCCCGCGGCCGCCTGTGCATCCAGACCGGCTATTCCGATGCCGGCCGCTACTTGGGCCAGACGGCGGCGGCCGCCTCCATCGAGCGGCTGCGCTTCCGCATCGTCCGCGCCATGGCCGATCACGGCATGGCCCATGTGGAACTGGTGGTGTTCGACACCCACGGTGAGTCCATCGGCCGCGGCGCCCATCCCGGCAGCTTCGCCGCGCGGCTCGCCTACACCGATCCGCCGGCCTTCCATGCCGCGGCCACCAGGTTCGGCGTGCGGGTGAAGCAGGAGGTGAGCTTCCAGGGCGGCGACGGCTACCTGCCCTTCCTCAATCCGGCCACCGCCCTGGCGGTGCTGACACGGATGCTGGAACACGCCCAGCCGGGCACACTGCAGGCCGCCTCCGACGATCCGTTCTATGCCGAGCGCGCCTATATCCGGGAGTTCTTCACCACCGTGAAGGGCTTCCAGGACGATCTGGTGGACGATCCCAACTACGGCGTGCTGCTCACCACCTTCGGCGCCAACCTGCTGTTCCCGTCCGGCAGCCGCGCGTTCCGGCGCCAGCACGAGGAACCGGCGGAGGCCGACGCCGCCCACGCCAGCCAGATCCGCGCCATCCCGCACAACGCCATCCTCATGCAGCTCGGCCTGCTGGCCAACAGCCTGGGCGGGCTGGGGGCGGCGGTGGACAAGGACCCGGATCGCTTCCGCATGCTCTACGGCAGCTCCGAACGGTTCCGCCGCATCATGGGCATCGGCGAGTTCGCCGTGGCGGTCAGCGATCCCCAGGTGATGGAAGCCTACATCACCGTCACCGATCCGGCCTGGTGGGTGCGCCGCACCGCCGCCGAACCGCACGAGGACAGCGAGCGCCTTCTCACCATTGCCCGCCACCTGCGCACCGACCTGCACGAACGCCAGCGCCGCGTGTTCCTGCGCCTGTTCCAGGACTTCACGGAGCTGGACCGCGCCCTGGAGGAGCTGGGCGAAGCGCCGCGCAGCATAGGCTGTGCCGGGCTGATTTCCGAACGCAGCCGGCGCACCTTGCTGGTGCTGCACGCCATGCGGCTGGCCATCATCCAGCAGATCTATGCGCTGGCGGTGCAGATCCCCGACTTCTCCAGCCGTCATGCCGTCACCCGCCGGCAGTTGGTGGACCGGCTGTTCCACCTGGATGTGCCGTCGGTGGTGACGCTGTTGGAGGAGATCTTTCCGCAGGACGGCGACCGCATCCGGGTGGAGGATTTCGGCGAGCCGGCGGACTACCGGCCCGACGACGCCCAGAGCTACCGGGTGGAAAACGACCAGCTCTTCCGGCCGCTCGCCGCCTATCACCGGCTGTGCCAGCGCATCTCCACCGCGGTGGTGCACCGCCACGGCTTCTTCGGGTAGGTGCGCGGAGTAGGGCTGCCGGGAGGGAGATGGCGCGCCGCGGCGATACCGCTGGGCGGCCTTATCGTCTAATACGGTTTGACGTTCCCGGAACCCAGCGCGACTCACGATGCCCGACCGTCCGCAGCCAGACCTTCAAACCCCCGCTGCCCCCCAGCCGGTGCGGCTAGCCGACTACACGCCCTATCCGTGGGAGGTGGACGAGATCGACCTGATTTTCGATCTCCACCCCACCGATACCAAGGTGACGGCGCGTGCCAGTTTCGCCCGCAAGTCCGATGCCGAACCGGGCTCAGACCTGGTGCTGGACGGCGATGGGCTGGTGCTGGACGCCATCGCGCTAGACGGCGAACCGCTGGGCGACAACGCCTACCAGGTGGACGCCAAGGGGCTGCGCGTGTTCTCCCCGCCCGACCGCTTCACGCTGGACACCGTCACCCGCGTGAACCCGGAAGCGAACACGGCCCTCAGCGGCCTCTACCTCTCCGGCGGCATGCTGTGCACCCAGTGCGAGGCCGAAGGCTTCCGCCGCATCACCTACTTCCCCGACCGGCCGGACGTGCTGAGCCGTTACACCGTGACCCTGGTGGCCGACCGCACCGCCTTTCCCGTGCTGCTGGCCAACGGCAACCCGGTCGACCACGGCGACAGCCTGGGCGACCGCCACTGGGCCAAGTGGCACGACCCCTGGCCCAAGCCCAGCTACCTGTTCGCCCTGGTGGCGGGCGACCTGCATGCGGTGCCGGACCGCTTCACCACCCGGTCGGGCCGCACGGTCGACCTCAACATCTGGGTGCGCCGGCCGGACCTGGACCAGTGCGGCCACGCCATGGCCTCGCTGAAGAAGGCGATGGCCTGGGACGAGCAGGTGTTCGGCCTGGAATACGATCTCGACGTGTTCAACGTGGTCGCCGTGTCGGACTTCAACATGGGCGCCATGGAGAACAAGGGGCTCAACATCTTCAACAGCGCGCTGCTGCTGGCGAAGCCGGAAACCGCGACCGACGGCGACTTCCAGCGCATCGAAAGCGTCGTCGCCCACGAATACTTCCACAACTGGACC